>DATIVB010000178.1:0-11935 GCA_035466375.1 Chondromyces sp. | reverse complement strand
GGTGGTGTTGACGCTGACGCCCATGAGCTCGGAGCTGGTCCACGCGTCCACCTCGCCGCCGAGCCGTTCGACGGCCAGCGCGAGCTCGTGACGGCTGCGCCCGCCGCACGAGCGCAGGGTGAGGTGCTCGACCAGATGGGTCGCGCCGGCCAGGGACGCCGGATCGTGGGCGGCGCCGCGGGTGATCCACACGCCGGCCGCCACGGTCCTGCGGCCGGGCATGGACTGCGTCAGCAGTGCGGGGGGGTGCGGGGTCTCGCGTCGCGGCACAGCGGGGAAGTGTACATCAGATGCGGCGAGTCTGGATCCGGTCGCGGCTCCGGGTGAAGGGTGAAGGGGTGAAGGGTGAAGCGTTAAGGGTAAAGGGGTAAAGGGTTGAGGGGCAAGTGTGAAGAGACTCGTCGATGGGGGGACGGGCTTCACCACTTCACCCTTCACCCCTTGACCTCTTCACCTGGACCTGGGGGGTGGGCGGAAATCCGAAATCCGAAATGGGTGGGCCGGCTTCACCGCTTCACCCTTCACCCCTTGACCTCTTCACCTGGATCTGGGGGGTGGGCGGAAATCCGAAATTCGAAATCCGAAATCCGAAATGGGTGGGCGGGCGGCGCTTCAGTACCCCGGCGTGCCGGTGGGCCCGGGCTGCGGCGGGGTCGGCACCGGCGTCACCCACCCGTAGGGCGTGTCGGGATCCTGCCCACCGGCCTGGCCCCCGGCCTGGTCCTCTTCGAGCACGAACTTCCACTCGTCGTAGCGGGTGCGGCCCTCATAGATCTTGATGCTGGTGTCCTGGGACAGCGAGTGGACCCCGATGATGGGCCCGACCTTCTCGCCGCCGCCACCGAGCCCGCGCTCGCCGAACACCGGGGTCCTGGTGGGCGTCACCTGGGGCGCCCCGCCCCCGCCCGCCCGACCCCCGAGCTCCTGCCCCTGCTGGCCGACGAACACCAGCCCCCACTCCTCCGAGCCGGTGATGGGGTCGGCCCACTTGCGGCGCAGCACCTTCGGGTCCGCCTCCCACAGCTCCTTCATCCGCATCGGGTAGCGCCCGTACTTCTGGCGGTAGAGGCGGATCGCCTCGACGTACTGCTGACCGCGGAAGATGAGCTCGGCCTCCTTCTCACGCTGGGCCTGGAAGCTCGCGATCTCGACCGCCGCCGCCATCATGATCGCCATCACCGCGACCACCATGATGACCATGGCGAGGGTGAAGCCGGACTCCGATGAATGAGGAATGAGGAATGAGGAATGAGGAATTGCCCCCACCCGCCCCCGATCGGAATCGGGAGCGCACTGCCCACCGGGAGACTGTTCCGGGCCGACCATTCCTAATTCCTAATTCCTAATTCCTAATTCGAGGATCTACCACTCCGAGATCAGCGTCCCGTCGAGGGCGACGCGCGTGGTGTCCGCGTAGCGCACGTCGATGACCTGCTGGCCGCTGCCGAGCTCGTTGTCGAGCGGCTCCAACTCCTCGAGCTCGTCGGGCTCGGCGTACAGCTCCTCCCAGGCCCCCTCGACGGTGCCGGAGAATGGATCGACCGGGAGGTACCGGAGGTAGCCGGCGTCCACCAGTGCCTGCAGGCTCTCGGGGTAGTAGCCCTTGTCCGCCAGGTGCTGGTCGATGCACGACCGCATCTGGTAGAGATCGGCCCGGATCACCGCCTCGCGGGCGCGGATCGGCGCGTTCCGCATCGCCGGCAGCGCGATCGTGGCGAGCACGCCGATGATGGTCACCACCACGATGAGCTCGATCAGCGTGAAGCCACCACTCGAGTTTTGAGTTTTGAGTTTTGAGTTTTGAGTTGTTCGATCACCGGCCAGCCGCCCTGCTCGCACCGGGAGGGCGGGGGCGATTCCTAATTCCGAATTCCGAATTCCTAATTCCATTCTGCTACCAATCCGCATACTTGCTGCCGTCAAGGGCGATGCCGTCCGAGCTGGTGCGGACGTCGTAGACGTTCTCGCCGCCCCAGGTCGTGGCGTCGGGGTCGTCCTGGTAGGAGCGCAACACCCAGTCTTCGTCGGTCATCGGGTCGTCCGGGATGCGGCGCAGGAACCTCCGCTCGGTCTCCTGACCGACGATCTCGACTCCTTCCACCAGCTCGTCCAGGGACTCGGGATAGCCCTCGCCGCCGATCTTGACCGGGATCAGGCCCTGGTCCGAGAGCCGTTTGTACTCGTCGATCGCGGTCCGGATCTGCCGCAGCGCGAGCCTGAGCTCGGTTTCCTTCTGGCGCTTGACGGTGAACTTGGCAACCGGCAAGGCGATGGTCGACAGCACGGCAATGAGGGCCGCCACCATCACCAGCTCGGCCAGGGTGAAGCCGCGGTGCCCGGGGCGGGATCGCCTCACGGCCGGTTCCCCGAGCTGCCGCCACCGGTGACGAACAGTGCGCCGTCGCTGGCGGCCACCGGCACCGAGACGCCGTCGGCGGTGATCGCGCCGGCCGAGGTGAAGACCAGGGGTACCGGGCCCGCCTCCAGGGCCTGCACCTCGAGGGCTGCGACCGCCTGACCGCTTTCGATGCCGTTCGTGACCACCATGTCGAGCTCGATCCAGCCGCCGGCCGGGTCGATGTCCTCGCGCAGGATCTCGACCCCGGGGGCCGGCCGAAGCCCGACGATCCAGAGGCGCCTGGGGTCGAAGGACAGCCCCAGGGGCAGCCGGTAGGAGCCGGCACCGCCCTGCACCACGACCTGGAGCACCGTCTCCTGCCCCGGCCTGAGCGACACGACGGAGGGCTCGAGCCCCACCAGCAGGGGCGGCGACCCGCTGTCGTCGCTGTCGGCGACGGGCTCGAAGCCGGGCACGTCGCCCCAGCCGACGTCG
Source organism: Chondromyces sp. (assembly GCA_035466375.1). Lineage (GTDB taxonomy): Bacteria > Acidobacteriota > Thermoanaerobaculia > Thermoanaerobaculales > Sulfomarinibacteraceae > Sulfomarinibacter. Next base: position 9,102 of record DATIVB010000178.1, on the reverse strand, counting down.
CCTTCCAGGCCGCTCTGGATCGAGCCCCTCTTGTCGTCGCCCGAGGGAACGAGGTCCACTCCCGGGCTCTGGGTCGGCGGCTCGACCCGCCGCGGCGCCGTCGGGCGCCGGCTGGCCGGCGTGCCGTAGGGGGTTCCCGACTCGTCCTCCGGGGGGGCCTCCTCTTCCTCGCTGCCCTGCCCGGCGTCGAAGGGACCGCGGTCGGCCCGCCCGGACTGCACCCGTGGGGTGGCGCCGAAGTAGGAGATCCGGCTCTCCGTCCCGACCCACACCGGCGCCAGGTCCTCCTCCTCGATGTCGGGGAAGCGGATGATCTGCGGCGTCAAGGTCAGCACCAGGTCGGTGTCCTTGTTGGTCGTGCTCTCGCTGCGGAAGAGCCGGCCGAGGAACGGAATGTCGCCGAGCAGCGGCGTCTTGACGACGCCCTTGGTCTTGTCGCGGCGGATGAGGCCGGCCAGGAGGCTCGACTCGCCGCTCTTGAGCCGGATCGTGGAGGTGATGGTCCGGGTGCCGATGCTGATCGCCTCCTGATCGGAGCTCACCGGCACGGTGTCGCCGAGGTTCGAGATCTCGACCTTGAGGACGAGCGTGATCTCGCGGTTGTGGTGGACCCGCGGCTCGACCTCGATCTGGATGCCCACGTCCTTGTATTGGAACGAGGTGATGGGCACCACGTTGCCCCCGGCGGTGTTCGAGGTGTTGAAGGCGGTGACCGGGATCGGTACCTGGTCGCCGATCAGCAGGCTCGCCTTCTCACCCTCGGTGATGCGCAGCTGCGGCTGCGCCAGCACCTCGGCCTCGCCCGAGGACTTGGCGAGGTTGATGATCACGCTCGGGACGTTGATGAACCAGTCACCGCGGGAGATGTTCGCGAAATCGTCGAGGCCCAGCGATCCCTCGGGCGTGTCGGGGTTGATCGCCCCGGTGTCGAGCTGGAGGTTGAAGTTGTAAGTCGAGAGCGCGGTGCCGATGTCCGTGTTCTTGGTCGAGGTCATGATCAGGATCTCGACGTCCACCAGCACCTCGGCCTTGGCCTTGTCGTTGACCCGGATGAGCTTTTCTGCGATCGCCACCTTGTCGGCGGTGTCGCGCAGGGTGATCGCGTTCAGCTGCTCGTTGGTGGACAGCCGCCGCGCCTCGATCAGCGAGCGCAGGAGCTTGTCGATTTCCTTGACGTCGGCGTTGGAGAGGAAGAAGGTCTTGATGACCAGGTCCTCGTAGTCGCGGCGGTTCTGCGGCGTGTCCTCGGCGATGATGATCGAGTGCGGGTCGAGCACCTTGTAGAAGTGCCCGGCGGCCTGCATCACCATCTCCAGCGACTGCTCGGCCGAGAGGTCGCGCAGCTCGATCGAGAGCCGGTCGTCCTTGAGCTTGGGGTCGAACAGGGCGTTGAAGCCGTAGGCCTTACCGATGGCGTCGTAGATCTCCTTGACCGGTTTCGGTTTCGGGAAGTTGAGGGTGATGGGCTCCTTGGAGCGCGGGTCGAGGATCGGCGGCCGGACCTTCGCCTGCCGCGCCTCCGCCTTGAGCTCCTCCAGCTTGCGGGCCCCGTCCGGGGTCGACAGGACCTCCATGTCGGCGATCACGTCCTCGAGCACCTGCTCGGCGTACTGGTTGGTCGGGTCCAGCTGGACGGCCATCCGCAGCTCGTCGCGCGCCGCCAGCAGGCGCCCGAGCCGACGCAGGGCCATCCCGTTCTCGAAGTGCTTCTGCGCCGCCTTCTGCCGCGCGAAGGCGAGCTGCATCTTGTACTCGACGTTGTCCGGTTCCTCGGCCAGGGCCTGCAGGTAGTGATAGACGGCGGCATCCCAGTTCTGGCTCTGGAAGGCGTCCATGCCCTCGTCCGCGGTCCGTTTGGCCGTCGAGCAGCCCGCGATGCCGGCTGTCAGCACAGCCCCGAGCAGTGCGGTGGGGATCCAGGATCTACTTGTCCGACAAAGGTACACTGGTGTCCTCCGAAACATCGTAACCGACGAAACCGATCGTCACCGACTCGAGGCCGATCGCGCGCACGATGAAAATGTCGTCGAGCACCTCGCCGACCGCCGCGACCTCGATCTCGGCGCTGTCGGCACCGCCCTTCCTGAACGCAGCCACCGGGACCGGCTTCGGGCCGAGGTAGCCGATGTACTCGCGGTTGAACGGCGGCGGCGGCGGCTTCGGCTCGCCGTCGAGCCCGAGGGCGATGCGCGGCGTCGGCGTCGGGCGCGGCGGCAGGGTCGGCCGCGGCACCGGTGTCGGCGGCGGCGTCAAATTGGGCGTCGGCGTCGGCGGCGGCCGGAAGGCGAAGGGGTTGCCTTCGGACCCCGCGTCCGCACTGACCTCCGACTCGAGGCGGTCCATGGCCAGCAGGGGCAGGTTGCGGGCGGTGTAATCCAGGGACTCGATGCCTGAAGCGCCGGACGCCATGCCTCCACTGCGCAGGAAAATCACCGCATACACCAGCACCGCGACGGCCAGGGCCGCGAGCAGGATGCTCTGCCGGCGGCGGTTCGGATTCGGAGACAGGGTCGCCATCACTCGCCCCCCGTGCCGCCGCCGACCCCGCCGGTCAGGCGGCGCAGGTACTGCGGGTCGGCCTCGACGAGAAAGGTGACGATTCGCACCGAAATATTGAGCTCCTGTCGGATGGGCTCCTCGTCGCCACTCAGGCTGAGGCCCTCGACGATCAGGAACTCCGGGCTCGCCTGCAGCTCGGCGAGCATCTGGCGGATCTGGCGGTACTGCCCTTCGACCGCGAACTGGACGCCGAAGCGGATGAAGCCCGAGTCCCGGTCCACGGACGCCGAGTACGAGTAGCTGCCCGGCAGGAGACCGGCATTGCGGGTCGCCGAGCCGACCGCGCGCAGGATGTCGGTCAGCCGCTCCTCGAGGCTGCCGAGCACATCATGATGCAGGGCCGTGAACTGCTGCTCCAGCTCCGCGACCCGGGCGCGGTCGCCGCCCGCCGCCAGGCTCAGGTCCTCGAGCTTCTCGAGCCCCGCCTCGAGCTCCATGACCCGGTCCCGCACCTGCGCCCGCCGACCTCCCGATTCCGAGGTCTGCCAGACGTAGAAACCGGCGGCGGCGGCGCACAGTGCGATCGCGGGCAGCCACACAGCCGACAGACGCTGCCACGGGCGCAGATCGACCATCATGGCGCTTCTCCCGGCGGCAGATAGCTGACGCGCAGGCTCATCAGGTAGGAGCCGGTGCTCGAGTCCTCCGGGGTCTGCTCGGAGGACGGGGTCGGATCCTCGAATCGCGGATCGGCCAGAAAATTGTCGAGGAGCTGGAGCATCGCCTCCCGGTTCCGCGCCACGACCTCGAGCGAAAGCGTCACTTTTTCGGGCCCCACCGACGGCGCGATCCGGGTCAGGCGGACGTCGTACGGCATCGCGTCGGCGATGTCGTCGAGCATCTGGGGCCAGGAGAACGACTGCTGACGGAGAATGGTGTTGGTCGCCGCCACCCGCGCCTCGAGTGACCGCCACGGCACCCTCGTCAAGGCCTCGACGTCGGTTCGCACCTGGGCGGCCACCGACCTGTACTGGGCCTCCAGGGCGTCACGGTTGGCGATTTCGTCCTCGAGCGCGCGGCTGGTGACCAGCATCAGCCGCAGGTTGAGGATGATGAGGACGACGGCCAGGAAGGCCGCCACTCCGCTCACCAGCCAGACCGGGCGGGTGTTGAGAAAGGGCCGGGTCGCGAGGTTCGGGGTGATCATCGGACCGCCCCCGTCACGACCGCCACCGCCGGCGCCAGGCGCGCGCCGCCGAGGCGCTCGACCACCGCGGTCGGCCCGCAGGCCGCCGGCTCGCCCTCGACCAGGGACGCCAGCGACGGCTGCATCTCGAGCCAGCCGGCAAGCTCGCCCCCGAGGTGGCGGTCTGCGCACACCAGCTTGACCGAGAGCTCGTCGGCGAGCCCGATCCGGTCGCGGACGAACTCCAGCGTCAGCCGCAGCTCCCGAACCACCATCGCGGCGGTGCCGGCGGCGCCCGCCAGCAGCTTGGTCCGCAGCAGCCGCGGCACGCCGTCGACCAGAAGCACGATGGAGAGATAGCCCGGCTCGAGCTGGATCAGCAGCACCGGCGGCCCCGATTTCAAATCATGGGGAATCAGCGCGAAGAGCCTGGAGGTGATCAGGCCGACCTCGACCCCGACGCCGCGGAAGGCCGCCTCGAGCGCGGACATCGCGCGCTCGATGCCGGCGAGCACGAGCAGGGAGCGGCGGCCGTCGACCTCGGGCAGGCGCACCACCGAAAGCCGGAGCTCGGCGGGGGCCACCGGCAGCAGCTTCTTGAGGCGCCAGCGCACGATCTCGTGCAGCTCCTTCTCCTTCCTCGGCGGCCGGTCGGCGTCGATCAGGAAGGTGCGCAGCCAGCTCGTCGGGACGATGAGCGCGCCGGTCGAGGCACCCTCCGCGGCCCCCTTGAGGCGGGCCAGCACCGGCCCCGCGAGCTCCACGTCGACCGCCTGCAGGCCCACGGCGCCAACCTCGAAGGCCCCGGGCGGGAGCGCCTCGGAGGCGCAGTGGAGCCCGTCGGATCCCGAGCGGTGCACCACCACGGCCTCGCCGAGGTCGAGGTCCCAGCCGGTGGCGGGCGGCGGGCTCGTAACCAGCTCTTTGAAGTTGATTCGACTCATTCGACGAAGGTCACCTTGTTGATGTCGTACAGCGAGGTCTCGCCTGCGAAGACCTTCTGCAGCGCCGATTCGCGCAGGAAGCGCATGCCCTCCGCCTTGGCCGCGCGCTTGATCTCGGCCGCCGAGCGCCTGTCGAGGATCAGCTGACGGATGTTGTCGGAGAGGTTGAGGAGCTCGGCGATGGCCAGCCGGCCGCGGTAGCCGGTGCCGTTGCACTCGATGCAGCCGCCGCCCTCGTAGAAGGTGAAGTCGCGGTAGCGGTCGGGGTCGAGGCCCGAGTCCTCGAGCAGCACTTCCGAGACCTGGGCCGGCCGCTTGCAGTGCACGCAGATCCGCCGCACCAGCCGCTGGGCGAGCACGCAGTTGAGGGCGGCCACGAAGTTGTAGAGGTCGACCTTCATGTTGAGGAAGCGGCCGATGACGTCGACGACGTTGTTGGCGTGGACGGTGGTGAAGACGAGGTGGCCGGTGAGGGCCGACTGCACCGCGATCTGCGCGGTCTCCTCGTCGCGGATCTCGCCGACCATGATCTTGTCGGGATCGTGGCGCAGGATCGACCGCAGCCCGCGCGCGAAGGTGAGGCCCTTCTTCTCGTTGACCGGGATCTGGGTGATGCCCTGGAGCTGGTACTCGACCGGGTCCTCGATGGTGACGATCTTGTCCTCGACCGAACGGATCTCCGACAGGCAGGCGTACAGCGAGGTGGTCTTGCCGGAGCCGGTGGGGCCGGTCACCAGCACCATCCCGTATGGCTCGTTGATGAATTTACGCAGCTGCCGCTTCGTGTCCTCCTCGAAGCCGAGGACCTCGAGGTTGAGGGTCTTGAACTCGGCGTTGGTGGACTCCTTGTCGAGAATGCGGATGACCGCGTCCTCGCCGTGCACCGTGGGCATGATGGAGACGCGGAAGTCGATGGTGCGGCCGGAGAACCTGACCTTGAAGCGCCCGTCCTGGGGGATCCTCTTCTCGGCGATGTCGAGCTCGGACATCACCTTGACACGGCTGATGATGGTCGAGTGGTGGCGCTTGTCGATCGACTTCATGGCCTGGTACAGGACCCCGTCGATGCGGTACTTCACCACCACCTCGCGGTCCTGGGTCTCGATGTGGATGTCGGACGCGCGCCGCTGGATGGCGTTGAAGAGGACCGAGTCGACGAGGCGGATGATGGGCGAGGAGTCGGCGGTGATGCGGTCGATGGAGAGCACCTCCTCGCCGTCCTCCGCCTCCTGGACGAGCTGCAGGCTGAAGCCCTCGGTGGCCTCGTCGAGCACGCGCTGGGTGGACTCCGATTTCTCGAGGATGTCCGAGATGCGCTTGGCCGGCCCCGTCGTCAGCTCGAGCGGGCGCGCGAGGGCGAGCTCGATCTCGTTCACCGCGACGATGTTCGAGGGGTCCGCCATGACCACGTGCAGGGTGTCGCCCTCGGAGCGCAGGGGCAGGAACTGGTAGCGCAGCATGAACTCGACCGGAATGGTGCGGAAGAGCTCGGGGTCGACGTGGAACTCGTGCAGCGGGTCGAAGGGCAGCTGCAGCCTCTCGGCGAGGTGCCTCGCCGCCTCTTCCTCCTCCCGGACCTCGCGGTCGTGGTCGAGGATGACGAGCTGTTCTTCGAGGTTCGGGTCTGTGGCCATGGCTCCCTCACGCGATCTTGGTGACGATGGTCAGAAGCGGGTAGTACACCGCCAGCAGCAGGGCGGCGACGACGGCGCCCATCACAACCAGGATGAGAGGCTCGATCAGCGTCACCACCCGCCCCAGAGTAAACTCGATCGACTCATCGAAGAAGTCCGAGGTGTGGCCCAGCATCTCGGGCAGGGCCCCGGTGGACTCCCCGACCCGGACCATGGCGAGGGCCATCGGCGGCACGTGGCGGGTGTCGGCGAGGGCGTCGGACAGCGGCCGCCCCTCCTGGACCTCCTGGACGCAGCCCAGGAAGAGCTCCGAGATGAAGGCGTTGCTGACCGAGGTCGAGGCCGTCTCGAGGGCCGGCACCATCGGCGTGCCGCCGCCGAGCAGGATCGCCAGCGAGCGGCTGAACTGAGACAGTGCGAAGAGCTGCGACAGCCGCCCCACCAGCGGCACCCGCAACCGCCAGCGGTCGGTGATCATGCGGCCGCTCGGCGACGAGCGCCACAGCCTCAGGCCGTAGATCCCCGCGATCAGGCCCACCACCATCAGGAGCCAGTTGTCGCGCATGGTGTTGGCGAGCCCGATGACCAACTTGGTGGGCAGCGGCAGCTCGCTTTCGAACTGCACGTAGAAGGTCGAGAAGCTCGGGATGACGTAGGTCATCAGGACCATCACCAGACCGATCGCCAGGGTCACCAGGATCGCCGGATAGGTGAGCGCGGCGACGATCTTCTTGCGCACCGATTCGACGAGGCGCTGGTACTCCACGAAACGGCCGATGACCTGCTCGAGCTCGCCGCTGCGCTCGCCGGCCCGCAGCGAGTTCGCGTACAGCCGGGGGAAGGTGTCGCCGAGGGCAAGGAAGGCGTCCGACAGCGCGACCCCGGTGGTCACCTGCTGGTGGACCTTGGCGAGCAGCGCCCGGAAGTGGGGGCTCGTCTGCTGGTCCTTGAGCAACTCGAGGGACTGGGCGAGGGGCATGCCCGCGTGCAGCAGGGTCTTGAGCTGGGTGTTGAAGAGGAGGAAGTCCTGGCCCGCCACCTTTTCGGAGCGGGAGAGCAGGGGCACCCGGAGGCGCGACCTCGCGCGCGCGAGGTTGAAGACGTGGAAACCCTCGGCCTCGAGCTCGCGGCGCAGCGCGTCGAGCGACGCCGCCACCCGGCGCTGCTCGACCAGCGATCCGTCCGGGGCCCCGAGCCGGCAGACGAACTCCGGCACCTAGCGGTCCCCGGCCTCTCGCGCCTGGATGATCAGCACCCAGCCGACCTCGGCATTCTCCGAGTTGCCGGCGCCGATGTAGACCTTCTGGTTCGGAGACAGCAGAACGGTCGTCCGCAGCACCTGCTCGCTGTCCTGGCGCCCGTCCTCCCCCACCCGCAGCCGCTGCAGCACCAGGCTGCGCAGGTGGATGCGGTCGCCGGGGTCCGGGGCCCCCCACGGGGTGTCCGGCGAGTACGCCGGAAGCTGGCTCAGGAACGAGACCCGGAAGCCGCTCCCGAGGTCGGCCTGCGCCTGGCTGCCGAACTCGCCCTCGAGCACCGCGCTGCCGAGCCGCCGGTAGGCCGGGAACTTGAACATTTTGCGCAGCCGCTCGTCGGCCTCGACCTCGTTGGCGGTCCCGAAGGGCTGCTCGGGGCCTCCCTCGAGGAGCTCGACCTCGACCCGGTAGCGGCTCGGCAGGTGGTCGAGCCCGCGCACCAGCTCCGCCACCCGGGCAATGATCTCGGGCCGGTCCTGGACCGTCATCCGGGACTGGCTCGGCTGCAGAGTCAGGGTCCCGAGCTCGGAGAGCAGCGGCTGCACGGCAGCCGAAGCCTCCGCCACCGACACGTGGCGCAGGGTGAAGACGCGCGACACCGTGTCCACCGCCGCGGCCGCGGCCGCCGTCATCAGAACCATCGCAACCAGCATCAATCGACTGCGCCGCTGCATGGCCCTAGAGCTCCAATGCCGGGTTGACGATGAAGTAGGCGGCGGTGTCGGGGTCGCCGTCGCTCGTGAACTGGTAGACGCGGACGCCTTCGCCCGCCATCTCGACCTCGACGGTCGGCGGCGCCGCCGACTCGGCCTCGGTGGCGGGAGCGCTCGCCATCGAAGCCGGGCCGCCGCCGCCGGAAACCGACAGCCAGGCGAGGGCCGCCACGATCACGAGGACGGCCGAAGCGGCCGCCGCCAGCCACCCCCGCCGATGCCCGTACAGCCGACGGCGCAGTCTGAGCTGGCGGACCTGCGAGCTCACCGCCGCCGCGCAGACCTCGACCCGGGCCGGGTCCGCGGGCGGTTCCCCGGCGGCCGCGAAGAGCAGGCTCGGGTCGTGCGCCACCGCCCAGCTCCGGCACGCGCCGCAGCTTCGGAGGTGGCCGCGGAAGACCTCGCGCCGGTCCTCCTCGAGGGTCTCCTCGAGGTAGGCGTCGAGCATGTCACGAAACAGAGTGCATTCCATATCATCCCCTCTCGGAAGCGGGCAGGTACTCGGGGAAGCGCGACTTCATCTCGCGCCGCAGTGCCTTGCGGGCCTGGAAGACGTGGTTGCGGACCGTGGCCGCCGAGCAGCCGAGGACGGCAGCCACCTCGGCGGTCTCGAGCCCCTGCATCTCGCGGAGCACGAAGGCGCTGCGCTGCTGCGGGGTCAGGACGGTCACGACCTGGCGCAGGATCGCGTCGGTCTCGCGGCTTTCGGTGCGGGCGCCCGCACCCTCGCCCTCGCCCACCAGGCGCAGCCGGTGCTCGGTGCCCGCCTTGTGGGCGCGCTCGCGGCTGCTCCTGGAGCGCAGGAGGTCGATCGCGAGGTTGGTGCCGATCCGATACAACCAGGTCGTGAAGCTGTAGCGGTCGTCGTAA
>DATIVB010000177.1:0-8612 GCA_035466375.1 Chondromyces sp. | reverse complement strand
GGCCGCCTTCCGCATCCTGCTTTCCGACCCCTCGGTCAAGGGCGTGCTGGTCAACATCTTCGGCGGCATCGTGCGCTGCGACATGGTGGCGCGCGGCGTGGTCGCCGCCGCCCAGGAGGTCAAGCTCGGCGTGCCCCTGGTCGTCAGGCTCGAGGGCACCAACGTCGAGGAGGGCCGGCGCGTGCTCGCCGAGTCGGGCCTCGATCTGATCGTCGGAGAGGGTATGGCGGACGCCGCCGAGAAGGTCGTGGCCGCGGTCGGGAGGGCGTCATGAGCATCTGGGTCAACGCTGAAACCAAGGTCGTGGTGCAAGGCCTGACCGGCAAGGAAGGGCAGTTTCACGCCAAGAAGTGCCGCGAGTACGGCACCAAGATCGTCGCCGGCGTCACACCCGGCAAGGCCGGTGAGAAGGTCGACGGCGTGCCCGTCTTCAACACCGTCGACGACGCGGTCCGGGAGACCGGCGCCACCGCGTCGCTGATCTTCGTGCCGCCGCCGTTCGCCGCCGACGCGGTGCTCGAGGCCGCCGACGCCGGCATCGAGGTGGTGGTCTGCATCTCCGAGGGCATCCCGGCGCGCGACATGGTGCGCGTGCGGCGCATCCTGCAGGGCCTGCCGACCCGCCTCATCGGCCCCAACTGTCCTGGCATCATCACTCCCGGTCAGTGCAAGCTCGGCATCATGCCCGGCCACATCTCCATCCCCGGCCCGATCGGCGTCGTCTCGCGCTCGGGCACGCTGACCTACGAGGCCATCGGCCAACTGACCGCGCTCGGCCTCGGCCAGTCGACCTGCGTCGGGATCGGCGGCGACGCCCTCCCCGGCACCAACTTCATCGACTGCCTCGAGGCCTTCGAGGAGGACCGCGACACCGAGGGCATCGTCATGATCGGCGAGATCGGCGGCACCGCCGAGGAGGAGGCCGCGGCGTTCGTGCGCGAGTTCGTCTCCAAGCCGGTGGCGGCCTTCATCGCGGGCCAGACCGCGCCCCCCGGACGGCGCATGGGTCACGCCGGCGCCATCATCTCGGGCGGCAAGGGCACTGCGGCCGACAAGGTCGCCGCGCTGCAGGAGGCGGGCATCGCCATCGCCGCCACCCCGGCCGAGATCGGCATCACGCTCAAGCGCGCCCTCGAGTCGGAGAGCATGGTCTGAGGGCTTGACAGCTCGGAGATCCGGTATAATGGCCGCTCGCAGTTGAGGGAGGAGGAGTTTCTCTCTGCGAAAGCCCGGCGGTAACGCCGGGTTTTTTCGTGCCGCCCGGCTCGGAGCCGGGCGGCACGAAAAAACAAAAACGTTCTAACGTTTCAACGAGTCGAGACGGACGATCCGGTCGGCGGCGAGGAACCAGAGCTCGACGTGCGGCTCGTGGTCGAGGGCGAGGGCCTGGCGGAGGGCGCTCGCATAGGTGCGGAGCTGCGGCTCGTACACCGCCGCGCGCGCTTCGAGCGCCTCCTCCCCCTCGAGGCGGTCGCTCTTGTAGTCCGCCACTACCAGCCGTCCGTCGTCGGGATCGCGGTACAGAAGATCCACGGAACCCGACACCACGGCTCCCGGCGCACCGGCCCGCTCGGACCACAGCACGACCGGCAGCTCGCGCGCGAGCACCAGACCTCCGACGTGCTCGAGCCGCGCCAAGCACGTCCCTTCCGCCACTCGCGCCAGCAGCTCGTCCGCCCACCGCGCCGCCGTGCTTTCGTCGAATCCGGCGTCGAGGTTGCCCACGATGCCTGCCCGTCGCGCCTCGATCTGCGCCGCGAGCCCGGACCCCAGGTCGAGCGTCTCCAGCAGCTCGTGCACCGCCGTGCCCACCGCCATCGCCGGCCCACGATCCGGGAGCGCCCCTGCGCCGCGGTCGGCCTCCGCCTCGGCGCGCTCGAGGCCTTCGTGGGCCTCCGCGGAGGCGGACCGGAACACCGGTTGCTCCATTCGCTCCGCCGCCGCCCGGCGCGCCGCGGCCAGCTCCGCCGCCAGCCGCAGACGCCCCTTCGCGGGCCGACGCCGGGCGTCCGACGCCGGTGCGGGCGGCGGCGCGTCGACCGGCGTTCGGTACGCGGGCATCACCCGCAGCACCTGCGGTGCGGCATCCGCCGCGCGCTCGGCCGCGGCGCCGATCTGACGATCGACCTCGTTCGGGTCGAGACGGCGGCCGAGCAGGCGGGCGAAGTCCGACGCCGCCTCGGGCGGAACCTCGAGGCCGGGCTTCCCCCACCCTCCCGACAGGACCAACCGTTTCTTGGCCCGCGTCGTGGCGACGTACAGCAGCCGGACCATCTCGGCGCGCGCCTTGCGGGCCTGCACCCACTCGGCGGCAGCGAAGCCGGGCGTCGACCACCCGAAGAGGCGGTACTCCGGATGTCCGTCGATGGTCCGCACCGAGGCGGTCGCGCGGTCGCCGCCGGTCCTGCCGCCCTTGTGGATCTGGGCCACGTAGACGTGCTCGAAGTCCAGCCCCTTGGCCCGGTGGATGGTCATGACGTGCACCGCGTCGGCCTCGAGGTCGGGCGGCACCGGCACTCGGCTCTCCTCGCCCTGCTCGACCGCCTGTCGCAGGAAGCGCGCGAGCTCCGTGTCGCCGCGCTCGCCCCCGACCAGCGTCGCCTCGAGGTCGGCGAGGAAACGATCGACCCGCGCCCGCCGGAAGGTGCCGAGATAGCGCGCGGCCGCCGTGACCTCGGCAAGCCACAGGACGCGGACCTTCTCGACGAAAACATCGGGAGGGTCGTCGACCAGCGACTGCCGCAGCGCCGCGACCGTCTCCGCCGCAGATTGCACGGCGGCCGGCCAGCTCGGGAGCGCGTCGGCGCCGGGAAGTCCGACCGGCGTCGCGGCCCGCGCGACCTCGATGCTCGCCCGCACGCCCGCCGCCGCCGGCGACTGCGGACCGGTCAGCCGCGCCATCAAACCCGGGAAGCCGGCGTCCCACAGCGGAGCCAGCGCCGCGTCGGGCACCCCGACCACGTCGCTGCGCAGCACGGTCAGGAGGGCGAGGGTGTCGGTCGGCTCGAGGATGCAGCGGACCAGGGCCGCGAGCTCCACCACCTCGCGCTGGCGGTAGTAATCCCGCTCGCGTGCCACCTCGTACGGGACGCCGGCCTCGCGGAGCGCCGACAGAATCTCCTCCTGCGCGGTCGTGACCCGCAGCAGGACCGCCACCTCGCCCCATCTCTCGATCGCGCCCTCATCGTGCAGTCGGCGGATGTCGGCGGCCAGCGCCGCGGCCTCCAGCTCCGAGGTGGCGCGGTCCGAGTTGCCCTTCTCGGGGCCGACCCCCTCGTCGCCCTCCGGCCAGGTCACCCAGTGCTCGACCGTCATCCACGGCGGGCGGTCGATGCCCGGCACGCCGCGCCGTTCGCCGGTGGCCTCGAGCCGCTGGAACGGCGGCTGGATGCCTCGCTCCGGACGCATCACGGGCGCAACCAGCCGCTCGACCTCCTCGAGGATCGGCGTCACCGATCGGAAGTTACTCACCAGATCCACCGTCACTCCGCCCGAACCCACGACCCGCTGCACGAAGCTGTCGTAGGCGGCGAGGTCGGCGCTGCGCCAGGCGTAGATCGACTGTTTCGGGTCGCCGACGATGAACAGCGACGGCCGCCGGGAGGGCTCGCCCGCCAGGGCCAGGAACTCGACGAGCCGGCACTGGACGTCGTCGGTGTCCTGGAACTCGTCGACCAGGAGATGGTCGATGCCGGAGGCTACCTCGCGACGAACCCCGGGCGAGGCGCCGAGGAGGTACTCGGCCCGCCGCAGCTGGTCCGAAAACGTCACCAGCCCGGCCCGGCTCCGGCGGCGCTGGACCGCCTCCAGCAGCGGCGCCACCACGGCCCGCGCCGCCTCGAGCTGCTCCCGGCACGGTTCCACCAGGGGGGCCAGCGCGGCGGCGATCTCCCCAGCCGCTTCGGCCGCTTCGTAGACGACCGCACCGAAGCCCTCGCGCTCGCCCTTGGTGAGGTCGAGCCGCGACCACTTCTTCAGCCGCTCCACCATCTTGTCGCTGACCAGCTCCGCGGCACCGATGAGTTCTTCGATCGAGATTTCGGGACCGAGATCGGCCACGCGCGCCGTGAGCTCGGCGAGGGCCATCCGGGTCTCTTCGGTGACCTTCCCCCTGACACCGACCAGGCGGTCGCCGACCGCGTCCGAGAACCGGGCCAGGGCCGACTGCAGCCGCCGCAGCATCAGCGCCGCCGCGGCATCGCCGAACGGATCCTCGCGGAACAGGCCCGGCTCGGCCCCGGCCTCCACCAGCTGGCTCAAGGCCTCGACGATCATCGCCGGCCCAACGCCCTCCACGGCGAGGCGCTCCCAGTGGCGGCAGTCGCCGCTCTCGCCGAGGCCGCGCAGGGCCTCCTCCACCGCCTCCTCGGCCAGCGCCTCGATGCGGGAGCCGTCGGCGTCCACCTCGAAGCGCGGGTGGAGCCCCGCCTCCAGCGGGTAGGTGGCGAGCAGGCGCTGGCAGAAGGCGTGAATCGTGGACACCGCCAACCGGTGGCTCTCCTCGGCCAGAGCCCGGGCGCGGCGTGCGATCTCCCCGGGTTCGTCCGGCAGGAGGTCCGGCGCGGGGTCCCATCCCACGGGAACCCCGCCCTCGGCGAGATCGAGCAGGGCGATCCCGATCTTGCGCGCCATCTCGGCGGCCGCCGCCTCGGTGAAGGTGATCGCCACGACCCCTTCGATCACCTTCCGGGCCACGGCCTGAGGATCGGTTGGATCGGCGCCGCGGGCGACGTGCCGCTCCCACCCGGGGCCGACACACCAGACGGCGACCCGCGCCACCAGCAGTGCCGTCTTGCCGGTCCCCGCCCCGGCCACCACCACCACCGGACGCTCGAACTCGCTCTGCGCGAGCCGGCGGGAGGCTGCGTCGGAGGTGGCCGGGTCAGCGCCCGCCCCGCTCATCAGAACTCCACCTCGCGCGCGAAGCCGAGCCACCACAGCTCGCGGGCGGCATCGACCGACGGATCCCCTGCGTCCGTGTCGCTGTGCATCCAGCGCACGAGGTCGCGGCGGAATGCCGAGTCGCCGCGGCGGCAGGCTTCGGCGACGCTGCAGTAGCCGCAGTGCACGGCCTGGCGCCCGTTGGCCTCCTCGAGCCGCGGAAAGGCGACGCCGCGTGTTCTCGCCGTGACGATGCACCGAACGGCGTCGGCGAAGGGCTCGCTGAACCGGTCGTCGTCACGATCGACGCTCAGCTCGCGCACCAGGTCGATCCAGGCATCGCCGGGCTTGAGATAGAGGTACCTCCCTCGCGCGCCGTGGGCCCCCGATGCCTGGGAGTAGGCGGCCGCCTGCAGCAGGCGGCCGCGGGCGATCCTGTCGCGGAGGTTGTCGCTCCGGGAGGGCTCGGTCTTCGCCTCGACCTCCGGCTTCGCCGTCTTGTAATCGACGAGCACCGCGGTCGGGCCCTCCGCGTCCACACGATCGGCCCGGAAGCGAAGGCGGGCCGGGACGCCCGGCACCATCACCCAACCCTCGACCTCGGTCCCGAGGACTCCGGGCAGCGAGCCCTCCGTCCATTCCAACGCCCGTTCGACCTCGAGAAACTGCCGCGCCCGCGCGGCCAGCAGCGGCGCCATGCCCCAGGGCGCCACCCCCGCCTTCGCCGCCACCTTCCGCGCCTCGTCGAGGACGAGCTCGTCCAGCCGGGCGCGGTCGGGCCACCCGACCTCGGTCGGGGTGCGGTGGAGCACGACCTCGAGGTCGCCGCGGTTGTCGACTGTTTCGCGGACCACCGTTTCCAGCACCCCGTGCACCACCTGTCCGACCAGCGCACCGCCGATCCCGGGGAGGCCGAGGAGCGGGTCCGGCAGCGGCAGCACGCCCAACCGTCGCTCGATGAACGCCTGGAGGGGGCAGGTCCCGGTCTTCTCGGCCAACGTGACCCAGAAGACCTCGTCCTCCCCATCGCCCCCGGCTCCCGTGAACCCGAACCACGGAGACGTCGCGGTGGCGTCCTTCGGCCTTTCAACCGCCGCCAGGACATCGGCTCGCGCCTGCGCCAGCAGCCCGGCGGCCACCGAGCCGGCCTCGGCACCGCAGTCGGTGCGGCCTTCGGCCACCGCAGCTTCGAGGATCGCAGCCATCCCGCGCGTCCCCGCCGTCGGCGCCTCGAGCACGGCGAGCTCGTAGGCCGTCCTCGGCCGCGCCGCGTTGTCGTCGGCGCCCCACAGCTGCGGCACCGGGACCGGTCCGCCCACGCCCTCGCCGCGCCGCAGCCGATCCACGAAGGGCGACGGAGTCCGCGTGCCGTCCGCGCCGTAGACGTGCCATGAAACCGCGACCGCAGGGGCGCTCGAGAGCAGCTGCGCCCACAGGTACCGCTCCTCGTCCGCGCTGCGCCTTTTGACCGGCATCTCGGGCAGCACGTCGGCCGCCAGTCTCGCCCGCACCGACTCGGGCAGCATCGGGTCCTCGTGAACGACCCTGGGGAAGGCGCCACGGTTCGCCGCGATCACGAACAGGCGGTCGAAGGTCCGCGCACGCGCCTCCATCACGGTCAGGACCTGAACGCCGGCGCCGCCTCCCCCGAGCGGCACCTCGCCGACCCGTCCCAGACGGTCGCGGAGCAGCTTCAACCACTCCGGGCCGGTCAGCTCGAAGCTCTCCGGAAACTCCCTGCACAGCCTGTCGAGGGCCTCGTGGACCGCTCGCGACTCCTCGCAGCCTTCGTTCCAGCCGAGAGCCGTCAGCACCTGCAAGGTGAGGCGCCGGTGCAGCGCCGCCGGACCCGCGCCGATCCGTCGCTCGAGCGCGTCGACCAGCTGCCGCGCCTCGGCGACGGCCCGGCGCAGCAGCTCGGTCGACAGGCGCCGCGGCTCGCGGATGTCCGTCGTGTCCCCCTCGTCTTCCTCGGTGGCGAAGGCCATCGGCAGCGGCACGCCGGCCGAGGGCGCGGCATCGGCCGGCAGCACCGCGAGGTCTGCCAGCCTCGGAATGCCGAGGACCCGCAGCCCGAGCAGGAGCTCGGTCGTGCCGAGACGCCCCGCGCGCGCTTCGATCCACAGGTCCACCTCGCTCGCGGTGCCCCGGCGCAGCAGCTCGGTCAGACGGCCCAGCTTGCGCCGCGGCCCGGCCCCCGGCACCACTGCGCCCTCGGCCGAGAACGGGATCCCCAGTCGGCGCAGGTGGCGGCGGAGCGGCAGCGCCACGGTCTCGAGAGAACGCCCGACGACCCCGATCCCCTCGGGCTCGGCGCCCTCGTCGAGGAGACCGCGGATGCGTTCGGCAACCCACCGCGCCTCGGACTCCACGTCCGGCGCCTCGGCGAGCTCGATCTCCGGCGGCGGGTCGCAGACTCCGTCCGCCGCCTGCTCGAGGTGGGCCACCCGCTCTTCGAGCCGGCTCAGGTAGGCGCCGCCGAGATCGTCGAGCGCCGGGTTGGCGGGGTCCGGCGGCCGATCGAGCACCACCGTCCCCCCGAGAACCCGGAGCAGACCCACCAACAGGTCCGCCGCGACCCCGGTGACGTCGGCAAAACCGTGCACGAACAGCTCCCGCGTCGGCAGCAGATCCGGGCCGCGCGCCGGCAGCACCTCCTCGGCCACCTGCAGCGCGCACATCGAGCGCCTCAGGTCGGCCGACGCGGCCTCCTCGAACGCGGCAGCCGCCAGGCGCACCAGCGCCCGCGCCCGCTCCACCCGCTGCGGCGCGACGGCCTCCGCGACCTCGTCCAGGCGCTCGAGCACGCCCTCCTCGTTCCCCGGAAGAAAGCCCGCATCCAGGAGATCGCGGACCGCGCCCACGACCGCGTCGTAGCCGTCGGTCAGCTCGTCGAGGCCGGCGCGCAGCGACGGCTCCGACGCGGCCAGCCGCCGCAGCTGCACTTCGAAGGCCGCATCCGCGCGCGGGACCTCCAGGCCGGCCCTCGAGACCACCTCGAGGGCGAGCCCGAAGAGGGTCTGCACCTGGAGGCCCGCCGCGGCGCCCATGCGCCGGGTCAGCGCCCGCAGGAGATGGCGGCGCAGGCTCTTCGACGGCACCACCACCCGTACCGGCAGCGACAGGTCCTCGGGCGCCGTCGCCCGCACGGCAGCCAGCTGCTCGAGCAGGCATCGCTCCGCCGCACGGGCGCCGCGGCAGGTGATGACACGGGAACGGGAGTGGGAAACCGGAGACATCGTCGCTCCACCCATGGGACCACGGGTGCCGGGCACTGTCAACGAAACCTCGGACGGCGCTGATCGGGGCTATCATGGCGGATCTCGCGTGCGGGGAGGCGGCATGGCGGACGTCGGACGGATGGTCATGGACAAATGGCATCGCGCCAGCGGCACGCGCATCGGCCGCTGGCTCTTCAGCCGCGCCCTGGGCCGCTTCGCGCCCTACTCGGGCAGCATCGGCGCGCGGGTCGAGGCCCTCGAACCCGGTCGTTCGCTCCTCACCATGCGCGACCGCAGGGCGGTGCGCAACCACCTGCGGTCGGTGCACGCCGCCGCCCTCATGAACCTCATCGAGCTCTCGGGGAGCCTCGCGGTCCTCGCCACCCTGCCGCCGGACACGCGGATGATCCCGGTCCGGGTCGAGACCGACTTCGTCAAGAAGGCGCGCGGCCTGCTCACCGCCGAAGCGCGCTTCGAGCTCCCGGACGCCGGCGCGCCGGCCGAGGCCCC
>DATIVB010000176.1:0-2353 GCA_035466375.1 Chondromyces sp. | reverse complement strand
GCGTAGAAGTAGGTGTCGAGCTTCTCGACGTACACGCTCGAGGCCTCGATGGTCCTGGTCTCGAAGAGGCCGTCGTCAATCACGCCGTTGACCGTGACCTTGTCGCCCTCGATGAGCTTGTAGCCGTCGGCGTCCCGGTCGCCGTCGTCCATTTCGACGGTGATCATGCCCTTGCCGTAGTCCAGGGTGAACGCGTCGGCGGTCACTGCCTTGACGGTGCCGCTGAGGCTGATCCAGCTGTCGTCGGGCTCCACGTAGGGATCCTCGGCCATCGCCGGCACGGCGACGAAGAGCACGAGGGTCGCGATGCTCACGAAAGTTTTCGTTCTCATGACTCCACCTTCTCGACAGGCGTCCCGGCGCGTCCGGTTCGAGCGACAGTGCGGTGGACGCGCCATTGTCCTGCTCGCCCCGAGTTTCGGATTTCCGGCAGCCGAGCGGTATCCGGTGCGGTCGGAGGATCCCCGTGGGGCGCTCACCGTGGCCGCGGCTGGGGGGATGCCCCCGTGCAACCCTGGTGCGGCTTCGGACGCATCGTTGCTCAGTCCTGACCCCGGCTGGCGGGATCGGCGTGGACCAGCACCCGCTCCACGTTGGGCACCTCGTCCCGGATCCGCGCCTCGATACGGTGCGCGGTCGCGTCGGCCTCCTCGAGGTCTTTGGTGCGGACCGCGGCTTCGATCTCGACGAATCGGAAGCGGCCGGCGTTGCGGCCCTGGACCCGACTGGTCTCCGCCACCGAGGGCTCCTCGGCGACGATCGCGCGGATCCGCTGCAGCGTCTCCTCATCGAGCGATGCATCCAGCAGCACCCGCATGCTCTCGGCGAGAAGGTCCCAGCCCATCTTGACGATGGCCGCCACGACCAGCAGGGAGGCGTAACGGTCGATTGGGACGTCGAACCACTCCGCGGCGACCGCGGCGATGGCGACGCCGGTGGTGAGCGCGTGCACGCGGTACTCCCTGGCGTCGGCGATCAGCGCCGGTGACCCGCTGCGGCGCCCGGCGCGAAGCTCGAAGTGGCTGAAGCTCAGAGCGATGGCCGCCGCGAGGGCGAGCGCGGCGAGCATCCAGGGCTCTGCCGTGACGCTGTGCTCCGCGGCCAGCACCGAGCGGCGCGCGAACTCCCAGGCGGTGATGAAGATCAGCACGGCGATCACCACGGCGACCACGTTCTCCAGCTTGTACAGGCCATAGGGGAAGCGCTCCGTCTTGCGGGCGGCGAGCTTGATCCCGGCCAGCACACCGACGGCGGACGCCAGGTCGACGATGTTGTGCACCACCTCGGCACTCACCGCCAGGCTGTCCGACGCGGACGCCACGGCCAGGTTGATGGCTGCCAGGACGACGTTGACGCCGACCGAGTACCAGGCCCAGCGCTCGAAATTCACCCGTAGTACTCCAGGCACTCCTGCTCTCTGCCGACCACGATGCGGCGCCCCTCGAGAGGTCCCGAGCCCGCGGTGATCACGGTGCACTGGTCCTCGCCGTCCCCCTCGCGCTCGTAGTAGATCACCACCCAGTCCCTGGTGGTCCCGAGGTCGTGGGCCCGCGCGGTGTTGGAAAAGAGCGCGGTCAGGGACCAGCCGTCCTTCTCGACCTCCATGATGGGCAGCCACTTCTTCCCCTCGGGGTTGAAGCGGCGCGGTGCGATGGTGTGCAGGTTCCCGGCCTCGGCCTCGCGCCGGTAGCGCTCGTCCACCTCGAGCAGCAGGGCGACGGGGGGGTCCTCCTCGGGATCGTTCGTCCGACCGTCGACCCTGCCGCGGGCGCGCCGCCCGGCCGAGCGGGTCAGCCTGCCGGCCAGGGCGTCGCGGATGCCGCGGATGCGCCCGTCCCCCAGGCCCTCGACGGTGTCCAGCCGCCCGTCGTGCGCGGCGATCTCGAGCTCCTCGAGGCTGTCGACGCCGAGCTCGCGGTGGATGCGCGCGGCCAGGGTCGGGCCGATTCCCGGCACCTTCGACAGTAACGACTCCGGCGAGATCTCGGCCTCCAGGCTGTCCACCAGACCGAGCCGTCCGGTGTCGGCGATCTCCTCGATGGAGCCCGCGAGCCGGTCGCCGATGCCGGGAATCCCGGTGAGCGCCTCGCGGCCGCCCTCGCGGAGCTGCTCGGAGATCGGGGGGTCGGCGTCGCGCACCGCATCCGCCGCGCGCCGGTAGCTGCGGATGCGGAACGGATTCGCGTCCGATACCTCCAGGAGCTCCGCCGCGCGGTCGAGCACGTCCCCGATCTCGGCGTTGGTCTTCAATCGATCCGCCTTTCGAGCGGACGCCGGGCGGCGTCTCGGACCGAGTCTCGGCTGCCTGCAGGCTTCCGGCCATGGGGCAAGCACCGGATCGACAGTCGGGAGG
>DATIVB010000175.1:0-5516 GCA_035466375.1 Chondromyces sp. | reverse complement strand
CGATGGCGCGCCCGGGGTCGAGGATCGGGACCTTCAGGGAGCGCGTGCGCATGGCACGCGCCGCCGCCGCCACCTCGGCGCCGGTCTCGCCCTTGGCGCGCAGGCCCGCGAGCACCGCGGCCACCACCACGTCGTCGACGGCGCCGTCCATGACCGCGCCGACGAAGGCCTCCACCACCGCGGGCTCGAGGTCGTGGCCGGCGAGGAGGCGGTTGAGGAGCGGGCGGTGATCGAGGGAGGTCATGGCGTTTCACGAATGAGGAATGAGGAATGAGGAATGAGGAATTCCGGCCAACCACCCGAGGCGGAATTTCGGATTTCGGATTTCGGATTTGGGATTTCCACCCACCCACCCGGTAGAGCTTCAACGCGGCAAAGTGACGAACTCAAAACTGAAAACCCGAAACTCGAAACTCTCATTGCGGGCGCCACTCCGGGCGGACGGGGAGTCCGGCGATGTCGAGGAAGCGGGCGAGGAGGTCGCGGCCGTGGCGGCAAAGATAGGACTCGGGATGGAACTGCACGCCGAAGTGCGGCCGCTCGAGGTCGCGCAGGCCCATCACAGTGCCGTCCCCGGTCCAGGCGGTGACCTCGAGCGTCGCCGGGAGGCCGTCGCGCTCGACCACCAACGAGTGGTAGCGGGTCGCATCGAAGGGTTCGGGCAGGCCTTCGAACAGTCCGGCGCCGCCGTGGTGGATCTCGGAGGTCTTGCCGTGGACCGGCGCCGCCCCCCGCACCACCGTGCCGCCGTGGACTGCGGCCAGCGCCTGGTGGCCGAGACAGATGCCGAGCAGGGGAAGCGCCGCGGCGGCACGTATCAGCTCCATCGTGACGCCGGCCTCCTCCGGCACCCCGGGCCCCGGCGAGATGACCACCGCCCGCGGCCCGCGCGCCATGAGCTCGGCCGCCGACGCCACGTCATTGCGCACCACCTCGACCGCGGTCTCGCCGATCTCCTCGAGCTCCTGCACCAGGTTGTAGGTGAAGGAGTCGTAGTTGTCGAGCATCAAGATCACGCTCCACCCTCCCGACCGCCCGAGTTTTGAGTTTTGAGTTTTGAGTTTTGAATTCCCACCCACCCCCGCCCGCGTTGAAGAGCCGGGGGTGGAGGGGCGGCATTCCGAATTCCGAATTCCGAATTCCGAATTCGGCGGCTCGTGCCGCCCTCCCACCCCGGATGCGGCATCGCGTACGGGGGTGCGTGGGAATTCCTAATTCCTAATTCCGAATTCCTCATTCGGCGGCTCATACCCTTCCTCACGGCTCGCTCGTCCCGGCCGCCGCCGCAGCTTCCGCCATGGCCACGGCTTCCACCAGCGCGCTCGCCTTGGCGGCGCACTCGGCGAGCTCGGTCTCGGGGACCGAGTCGTAGACGATCCCCGCG
Organism: Chondromyces sp.; assembly: GCA_035466375.1. Classification (GTDB taxonomy): domain Bacteria; phylum Acidobacteriota; class Thermoanaerobaculia; order Thermoanaerobaculales; family Sulfomarinibacteraceae; genus Sulfomarinibacter. The sequence continues at coordinate 4,132 of DATIVB010000175.1, read as the reverse complement.
CCGGCCTGGACCTGCACGCTGCCGCCGCGCTCCACGAGGGTCCTGATGGCGATGCAGGAGTCGAGGTCGCCGTTGAGGTTGCGGTAGCCGACGGCGCCGCCGTACACGCCGCGGCGCACCTCCTCGAGCTCGTCGATGAGCTCCATCGCGCGCACCTTGGGCGCGCCGCTCAGGGTGCCCGCCGGGAAGCAGGCGAAGAGCGCATCCCAGGCGTCGAGGCCGTCGCGCAGCCGGCCCTCGACCTCGCTCACCATGTGCATCACGTGGCTGTAGCGCTCGACCTCGCGCTCGCGCACCACTCGCACCGTGCCCGGCGCCGAAACCCGGCCGACGTCGTTGCGGCCGAGGTCGACCAGCATCACGTGCTCGGCATTCTCTTTGGGATCGGCGAGCAGCTCCTGCTCGAGGCGCAGGTCCTCTGCTGCAGCAGCGCCGCGGCGGCGGGTGCCGGCGATCGGACAGGTCGCGACGGTCCGGCCGCGGACCCGCACCAGCATCTCCGGGCTCGAGCCCAGGATCCGCGCCTGGCCGGTGTCGAACAGGAACATGTACGGCGAGGGGTTGGTCAGCCGCAGCATGCGGTAGATCTCGGCCGCGGTGCAGCGCGGCATCTTGCGCCAGCGGCGCGACAGCACGACCTGGAAGATGTCGCCGGCGAGGATGTGCTCTCGCGCTTTGGACACCGAGGCGACGAAGGCCTCCTCCGACGGCGTGGCGCGCCAGCCCGGCCACTCGGCGGCGGCCCTCGGGATCACGCGAGGCGGCGACTCGGCGCCGCTGCCGCGCAGCGCCCGCCGCATCGCCGCGAGCCGCTGCTGTGCCGCCGCCCACGCGGTCCCGGCGTCACCGCCGATTCGCGCGGCCACCACCAGCATCAGGCGCTGGCGGACGCGGTCGAGGGCGACCACGCCGTCGTAGAGCCCGAACCACGCCTCGGGCAGCCCGCCCTCGTCGCGGCCGTTCTCCGGGATCGCCTCGACGAGACGGACCGCGTCGTACCCCAGGTAGCCCATGGCACCGCCGGCGAACGGCGGCAGCCCGTCGACCGCGGCCACCGAACCGAGGTCGGTGGCGCGGCGCAGCGCCTCCACGGCCCGACCCGGCTCCGGCGCGCCGTCCACGAAGACCTGTCCGCGCCGCACCTCCACGACGCGGAAGGGGTCGGCTCCGACGAAGGAAAAGCGCGCCGCCCGCTCGCCGCCTTCGACGCTCTCGAGGAGGAAGGGGTTGCGGCCGTGCACCGCGAGCCGGCTGAAGACCGAGAACGGCGTCACCGTGTCGGAGGTCAGCTCCTCGACCACCGGCACCACGTCGTGGTCGGCGGCAAGCCGCTCGAACTCGTGCCTGTCGGGTCGAACCTCCATGCAGCCTCCGCGGGATCCGAGCACGTATTGTGGCGCAATCGACCGACACGGTCCAGCTGTCGGTGAGAACGACTCGTTCGGATGAGTGGACTCACATCGAACCTCAGATGATGGACGCACTGACAACTCAGCCGTCGGCCGCAGCGACAGTTGGCAGCGACAGGTGACAGCAGCAGTTCACAGCGGCACGGTCAGTGTCAGCTGCAGGTTCAGTGGGCAGCGGCCGTGACCGCGGCGGCGAGAAGACGTCGCGACCGCGGCATAGCCGCCTCCGAGGCGACCGGTGACCGGACACTGTCGCCTTCCGAGGCGTCAGCGCGAGCCGTCGCAACCACGAAGGCACCAAGACACCAAGATAGGCACAAAGGGCTCTCTTCGTGAATATCTTCGTGCCTTGGTGTCTTGGTGGTTCAACGGTGGGTGGGTGGAAATTCGAAATTCGAAATCCGAAATCCGAAATCCCGGGCCGGATGGGCCGGTAGAAATCCCAGATCCCCCCTCCCCCCTCGTGTACAATCCGGCTCGCCGAAGGAGGAAGCATGTCGCGCCCCGTGATCACCATCGCCGAGCTCGCCGGCCACGTCGACACCGAAGTCACGCTCCGCGGCTGGGTCTACAACTGGCGCAAGAAAGGCAAGCTGCGCTTCATCATCCTGCGCGACGGCTTCGGCTACCTGCAGTGCGTGGTCTTCCAGCCCGAGGTCGAGGAGTCGGTGTGGGAGGCGGCCGTCGCCCTGACCCAGGAGTCGTCGCTTGCGATCACCGGCACCGTGCGCGCCGACGAGCGCGCGCCCGGCGGTTTCGAGCTCAAGGTCAGCGGCATCGAGACGATCCAGATCGCCCCGGAGTTTCCGATCGGCAAGAAGGACCACGGCCCCGACTTCCTGCTCAACCACCGCCACCTCTGGCTGCGCTCGAAGAAGCAGCACGCGGTGATGCGCGTCCGCTCGGAGGTGGAGTTCGCGATCCGTGACTTCTTCCAGAGCCGCGGCTACACCCTGATCGACTCGCCGATCCTCACGCCGGCAGCGTGCGAGGGGACGTCGACGTTGTTCGAGACCGAGTACTTCGGAGACACCGCGTTCCTCTCACAGTCCGGGCAGCTCTACCTGGAGCCGGCGGCGGCCGCTCTCGGCAAGGTCTACTGCTTCGGGCCGACCTTCCGCGCCGAGAAGTCCAAGACCCGCCGCCACCTCACGGAGTTCTGGATGGTCGAGCCCGAGGTCGCCTGGCTGCGCTTCGACGGCCTCCTCGATCTCTGCGAGGAGTTCCTCTCCACGATCGTGGCGCGCGTCCTCGAGCGCTGCGCCGACGACCTCGAGCGCCTCGAGCGCGACACCTCGAAGCTGGTGCCGACTACCGAGGGCGGGTTCCCCCGCCTCGACTACGGCGATGCGGTCGCAAAGCTGCAGGAGCTCGGTTCCGACATTCAGCTCGGCGACGACCTTGGCGGCGACGACGAGACCATGCTCACCGAGCTCTACGACCGGCCGCTGTCGGTGATGCGCTACCCGGCCGCCATCAAGGCCTTCTACATGCAGCCCGACCCGGCCGACCCCTCGCGGGCGCTGGCCGTCGACGTGCTCGCCCCCGAGGGCTACGGCGAGATCATCGGCGGCTCCGAGCGCTCCGACTCGCTCGAGCACCTCGAGCGCCAGATCGCCGCCCACGGACTGCCGCGCGAGGCCTTCGAGTGGTACCTCGACGTGCGCCGCTACGGCTCGTTCCCGCACTCCGGCTTCGGCATGGGCATCGAGCGCTGCGTCGCCTGGATCTGCGGCATCGCCCACCTGAGGGAGGCGATCCCCTACCCGAGGCTGATCAACCGGCTGAACCCATGACGCATTCGGAATTCGGTATTAGGAATTAGGAATTTGGAATTCCCGCCCATCCCCCCGCGTCAACTGGCAGGTTACACTCGCCTCGGGGACACACCGGTGATTGAGGATCCGAGGGTCAGGTTCGCGTACGTCGCCACCAAGATCGGCGTCTTCGTCGTGGCTGCGGTTCTCACATGGCCGCTGGCACGGCTCATCGGCCCCGAGGCGTGGATCGGCCTCGCGGTTTTCGGATTCGTGCTCGCCATCCTCACGCTGGCGGTGGTCTTCGGGGGCAAGCGACGGGCGGCGGCCGGTTTGGCGAGCCCGCCCGAGGCGCCAGGAATCGGCGAGGAGCCCGGGCTCGACCCCGAGCATCCGGTCGAGATCCCCGTCGAGGACAGCATCGATCTTCACCCGTTCCCGCCCCGTGACGTGCCGGACGTGGTCGACGCCTATCTCGGCGAGGCCGCCGCGAGGGGATTCACCGAGGTTCGCCTGATCCACGGGCGCGGCATCGGCGTGCAGAGGGATCGGGTCCAGAAGCTGCTCGCCAAACACCCGCTGGTGAGGGGGTTTCACGACGCGCCGCCGGAACGCGGCGGCTGGGGCGCCACAATCGCCTACCTCAACCGAGGGATCTGAGCTTTCTCGCCGTTCATTCGGATCTGCGTGTTGCTGTGAACCGACGCTGCCGCTGATGACCGAGGCGGCCCCGGTTCCTGCTCCTGGTCAGCTCGCAAATCGTTCCTAGCACCGGCCTCGGCGGGGGGCTGGGACGGGAATTCCTAATTCCTAATTCCTATTTCTTGCCTTCTACTCTTCCACCACCTCGGTGCGCATCGCGGTGACCGTGTAGCCGAGCTTCTCGATCGCGGCCTCGAGGTCCTCGGCGGCGACGGTCTTCGGATGGTACACGGCCGTGGCGAGGCCCTTCTCGTGGTCGGCCGA
>DATIVB010000174.1:0-7883 GCA_035466375.1 Chondromyces sp. | reverse complement strand
TGAGGGCCCCGGCGTTCCCGTATCCGTTTCCATGCCCGACTGACGCCCGCCAGCGGTCGCGAGCTTTGCTCGCGTCCGCGCGGCCTCGGCCGCCAGGACCTCTGAACGCGAGCGTTCGTCGTTCCCGACGACCGAGGCCGCAGCGCGCCTGGCGGCGCGCCGGCGGGCTACGCGACACCGGAAGGGGCGCACTCTCGGACTGCGTCCCGCCCCCGCCCCCCGCCCACCCCCCCTCGGAAATCCGTCGTGCGCGGCGCACAACGGCTTTCCGAGAGCCGGAGGAGTTTCTTACCTGGCGCTCCTAACGACCGCGCGGTACCGCATGTGGGTGATTGGCTGAAACGCGTACGGCGCAGCGAGCCGCGTGTTGGGTGGGTGGGCGGAAAATTCGAAATTCGAAATTCGAAATTCGAAATTCGAAAAGCTCATTTTCCCGCAACGATCATCCCCCGATAATCCCCGATCACCTCGGCCGCGTGGGTCTTCGGGTCGACGTCGGGGTACGCCTTGAGGATGGTGCCGTCCGGTCCGACGAGGTAGGAGACGCGTTTCGGGACCGGCAGCAGGGCGCGGGCGGCGCCGACCGCTTTCGCGAGCTCGCGGTCGCGGTCCGAGAGCAGGCGGAACGGGAGGTCATTTTTCTCGGCGAAGGCCCGGTTCTTCTCGGGGGTATCGTAGGACACGCCGACCACGGTGATGCCCAGCTGTTGCAACTCGTCCCAGCTGTCCCGCAGCCGGGTGGCCTCGAGCGTTCAACCAGGGGTGTCGGCCTTGGGGTAGTAGAACAGGAGGTAGGGCCGGCCGGCCAGGTCGGCACTCGAGACGGTGCCGCCGTCGTGGGCCGGAAGATCAAAATCGACGAAGTGTTCTCCCACGGCCAGCATCTCGTCGCCTCCCTCCACCAGCGGCGTTCCGGCGACCAGGAGCAGGATCGCCAGTGCCGCAGCGCCGCGCTGTCGAGTTCTTGTCACGCTGGAGGCAACACGGCGGGTGCGAGCGCTCATTCCCGCCCCGCCTCCTTGACCGCTCGCAGCCGGCCGCGCTAGGGTCGTGGCGGGCTCAGAGGAGGGTTTATGGCTGGCAAGGCGGAGTTGGTTGAGAGGGTGGCCGAGCTCACGGGTTACCCGAAGACCCAGGTTGCGATGACCTACGACCTTCTGTTCGAGATCCTGAGCCAGACGCTGGCGTCCGGCGACAAGGTGACGGTGCCGAACTTCGGGACCTTCCAGGTCTCGGAGCGCCCGGCGCGGACGGGCCGCAACCCGGCCACCGGCGAGCCGATCACCATCGCGGCGTCCAGGAGCGTGCGTTTCAAGGTCTCGAAGTCGCTCAAGGACGCGCTCTGAGGGCGACGTCTCAGCGCGGCGTGAGCCGCTCGCCGAGCAGCAGCGCGAGCTGCTCCTCGAGGGGCGGCGGTTCGGGCTCGTCGCTCCACGGCCACCGGATGCGGATCTCGCGGCGCCCCGCCAGGTCGAGGCCGGCCTGAACCGCGGTCGTCACCAGGCCGAGCGGCAGACCGTTCTGGGCCTTCACCCGAACCGCAGCGCCCGTTGCCCGGTCACCGCCCGGCATGGTGCCGCGCATGATCCAAGACTGCTGCTGGTGGAACTGGTACAGCAGCCGCCCCATGGGGTCGTTCCACAGCGCCAGCCGCGCTTCGGTTTGCGGATCGGGGCGCGGGCTCAGCGGGATCTCGTCGAGCTTGAGGGAGAACGTGGCATCGCCGGCCCCCGCCAAGGCGGGCGCGGCGGCGAGCACGAGCATGGCGAGAGTTCGGCCCACGTTGATCTCCCTTGTCATCGGTACGGCCGGCGGAGCGGCCGGTTGCATCGGCCCCCGTCGCCAGCCGTTGGGCTACACTTCCATGGAGAATAACGGATGACCACCGTCTGCAGATTCCGGGTGCTCGCGGCGGCGGCGGTGCTCGGCATGGCAGCCGTCGGGTCCGCGGCCGACGAGGTCGCCAGCTACCGCATCGAGGTGGCGCTCGACCCCGCCGGCCACCGCCTGACCGCCGTCCAGTTCGTCGAGTGGACCAACACCACGACCACCGCGACCGACGAGCTCTATTTTCACCTCTACCTCAACGCCTTCGCCGGTCCCGACACCACCTTCATGCGCGAGCTCCGGACCAGCCCCTGGGCCGGCGCGCCGCCCCGCGACGGCGGCTGGGGATGGACCCGGATCGAGCGCCTGACGCTCGTCGACGGCACCGATCTCCTTCCCGGGCTCGAGTTCGTGCGTCCCGACGACGGCAACCCCGACGATTTCACCGTCGCCCGCGTGCCGCTGCCGCGGGAGGTTCAGCCGGGCGCGCGCATCGGCCTGCAGATCGAGTTCCAGGCCCAGCTTCCGGGGGTGGTCGCGCGCACCGGATACGTCGGCGACTTTCACCTCGTCGGCCAATGGTTCCCCAAGCTCGGAGTCTTCGAGGGCGAGCGCGGCTGGAACTCCCATCAGTTCCACGCCGACTCGGAGTTCTTCGCCGATTTCGGGAGCTACCGGGTCGCCGTCACGGTGCCCGCGGGGTGGGTCGTCGGCGCGACCGGGATGGAGATCGGCCGCGAGCCCGTAGCCCAGGGCCGGGAGACCGTGACCTACCGCGCCGAGCGCGTGCACGACTTCGCCTGGTGCGCGGCCCCGCCGGAGCTCATGGAGGTCGTGGAGGCCGACTTCGAGCCGGGTCGCGACGTGCCCATGCCGTGGCTCGAAAAGGCCCGGAACCGGCTCGGCCTCAGCGCCGCCGAGCTCGAGCTGCCCCCCGCGAGCCTGCGCCTCATCGTGCCGCGCACGCACGCCGCCCTGGCGCCGCGGATGCTGCGTGCCGCACGGCTGGCGGTGGCCTGGTTCGGCCTCCACTACGGCGCCTGGCCCTACCCGCAGCTGACCATCGTGTCGCCGCCACCGGGGGCCGAGGCGGCGGGCGGCATGGAGTACCCCACCTTCATCACCACCGGCGCCGACCGGCTCGACGCCATACCGCCCTTCGCCTGGTCGTCGGACATCGAGTCGCTGACCGTGCACGAGTTCGGCCACCAGTACTTCTATGGGTTGCTGGCGTCGAACGAGTTCGAGGAGGCGTGGCTCGACGAAGGTTTGACGAGCTATGCCGAGACCGCCTGCATGACCGACATCGCGGCCGACCGGCTGGCGCCGGAAATCCGCCCGTACGCCTACTGGGGCGCCGAGCGGCTCGCGTTCGCGCGCTCACAGCTGCCGGTGACGCCGGCCCGCCTTTCGTGGGACTTCCGCAGCGGCGACAGCTACTTCCTGGCCTCCTACACCAAGACCGCGCTCGTTCTCAAGACTGTGGAGGGGCTGATCGGCCCCGAGGCCATGGCGCGCGGCCTGCGCGCTTACGTCGAGCGGCACCTCTTCACTCACCCGACCGGGCGGGACGTCGTGACGGCGCTCTCCGAGGCCGCAGAGCGTGACCTGGAGCCGTTTTTCGCGCAGGCGATCCGAGGCGATGCGGTCGCCGACTGGGGCGTGTCGGCGGTGCGCCACCACGGACGGCGCGAACCGGAGGGCCTGCGATGGGACGGCTCGGCCTGGCAGCCGGCTGCGGGCGCGGAGGCCGACGACGGGCTCGAGTGGGGCCCGTGGCTGGTGGAGGTGGAGCTCGTGCGGCGGGGCGACTTCGTCGGCCCGGTCGAGGTCGAGCTGACCTGGGACGACGCCGGCACCGAGCGGCGCACCTGGGACGGGACCGAGCGCTGGGTGCGCTGGAGCATCGACAGCGAGCGGCGGCTCGATCAGGTGGTGGTCGACCCTGACGGCGCCTGGGCCCTGGAGGTCCGGCGGGCCGACAACTATTGGCGCGAGAAGCCGGCTCGCCCCGACCACCCGCTGTGGTGGGTGCGCGAGGCGCTCGACCTCGCCGGCAGGCTCTTCCTGAGGTTCAGCTGAATGGTCGAGAACCCGTCGCCCGCCACCGGTCTGCGCCTCGCGCTGCGGCTGTACAAGCTGGTGCTCGCGGGGTGGCTGGTCACGTTGGCGGCCTTCGTGCCGGCCCACGCCGTGGTCGCTGCCGCGACGGCTTCGGTGCGGGCCAATCTCCCCGCGGCGCCGGCCGCCGGCGACGAGGCGTTGATCTTCGTCGAGAGACTCGCCCCGGTCTCGGCGCCGCTCGCCCTGGCGGTCCTCTCCGGATGCCTGGCGCTCGCCGCCTGGTCGGTGCTGTGGCACGCGGGCACCGTGCGCTGGTGGCTGAGCGCGGGCGCCGTGCGGGTGCGGCTGGCCGAGATCATCGGCCACGGCGTGGTCTGGTGGTGGCGTTACGCCCGCCTCGGCCTGGTTGTCTTCGGCGCCGCGGCCGCGCTGCTGGCGGCAATCTGGCTGCCCGTGCTGCGCCTGCTCCGGACCGCATCTGACGCGACCGCCGTGCTGGTGCTCTCCGCCGGCGTGGTCCTTTCGTTCGCGGCCGCGCTGCTGTGCTGGACCGCGGGCCTGCGCGGCGCCTGGCTACTCGGCGAGTCGGGGCGGCGATCGGCCCTCGTGGCCTGGCTGCGCGGCCTCGGTGCGACGCTGCGCCGGCCCCTCCGCTCGCTCCTACCGCTGCCGGTGTGGGCGCTGCCGGGCGCCGCCCTGCTGCTGCTGCCGCTGCTGGTGGAAGGCGCTGCCGCCGTTTTCGCCCTGCTGGCGGCGCCGCTCGCGAGCTCCTTCTGCTGCGTCGCCCTCTACCTGAGCTACGCCCCCCAGGAGCCGCCGGAGGAGTGGGTGCGCAAGATGCAGGCCAGGGCCGCGGCTCGCGCGGCCAGACCGCGCCTGCCGCAGGACCCCTACAAGACGGGGCGGATTCCCACCAAACCACCGGACTCGAATTAGGAATTGAGAATTAGGAATTAGGAATGACCACCCGCACCCCCGGTTTCACGACAGTGGGTGGGCGGCATTCGGAATTCCTAACTCCTCATTCCTACCTCTGCTTGAGGTCCTTCAGTCGCTTCGGGCCGGCGGCGAGGATTTCCGGCGGGCAGCCGTCGGCGAAGTTCTTGAAGTTCTCGATGTAGCGCGCGGCCAGGGCGTCGTACCGCTTCCAGTACTCGTCCTTGTTGCCCCACGAGGTGGAGGGGTCGAGCACCTCCACGGGCACCTCGGGGCAGCTGAGCGGCACCTCGAAGCCGAACAGCCGGTCCTTGCGATACTCGACCGTGTCGAGGGCCCCCTCGAGCGCGGCGTTGAGCAGGTTGCGGGTGTGGCGAATGGAGATCCGCTTGCCGACACCCCAGCCGCCGCCGACCCAACCGGTGTTGACCAGCCAGCAGGTGGCGCCGTGCTTGAGCATCTTGGCGCGCAGCATGTCGGCATAGGTGAAGGGGTGGTGGACCATGAAGGGCGCGCCGAAGCAGGCCGAGAAGGCGATCTCGGGCTCGATGCCGAGGCCGATCTCGGTGCCCGCGATCTTCGAGGTGTAGCCGGAGATGAAGTGGTAGACCGTGTGCTCCGGACCGAGTCGGGCGATCGGCGGCAGCACGCCCTGCGCGTCGCAGGTCAGGAGGATGACGTTCTTGGGGTGCGAGTGGACCATCCCCTCGGGCACCACGTTGGGGATGAACTCCAGGGGGTAGGCGGCGCGGGTGTTCTCGGTGAAGCGGTCGTCGTCGAGGTCGAGCCTTCGCGAGGTGCGGTCCTGCACGACGTTTTCGAGGATGGTGCCGAAGCGCCGCGTGGTGGCGTAGATCTCGGGCTCGTGGTCGGCCGACAGGCGGATGACCTTGGCGTAGCAGCCGCCCTCGAAGTTGAAGACTCCGGTGTCCGACCAGCCGTGCTCGTCGTCCCCGATCAGCCGCCGCTTGGGGTCGGCCGACAGGGTCGTCTTGCCGGTTCCGGAAAGACCGAAGAAGAGCGCCGCGTCGCCCTCGCTGCCGACGTTGGCCGAGCAGTGCATGGCCAGCACCTCTCGGAGCGGCAACAGGAAGTTCATCACCGTGAAGATGCTCTTCTTGATCTCGCCGCCGTAGCTCGAGTTGCAGATCAGCCCCATGCGCTCGGCGAAGTTGAGGATGATGGCGGTCTCCGAGCGCGTGCCGTCGATCCGCGGGTCGCAGCGGAAGGAGGGCGCGGCGATGATCGTGAACTCGGGAACGTGGTTCTGGTACTCGTCCTGGCTCTTCGGGGTGATGAACATGTTGCGCGCGAACAGCGCGTGCCAGGCGTACTCGGCGATGATGCGGATCGGCATCCGGTACTCGGGGTCGGCGCCCACGTAGCAGTCCTGGACGAAGAGCTCCTCATCCTGCAGGAAGGCCTGTACCCGCCCCAGCAGCGAGGAGAAGTTCTCCGGCGCGTACGGCCGGTTGTACTCGCCCCACCAGATCGTGTCGGCGGTCGACGACTCGCGGACGATGTACTTGTCCTGGGCCGCTCGCGCCGACCACTTGCCGGTGTTGACCACGAACGGCCCGCCGTGCGCCATCAGGCCTTCCTGGCGGAAGGAGGCCTCCTCGTAGAGCGCCGGCACGGGCAGGTTCCAGTACACGCGGTCGAGGTGGACCAGGCCGTGGTTCTTGAGGCCGTAGCGGCTCTTGAGGTCCTCGGCCTGGGCGGTGGCCGGAGTCGCGAACTTCAGGTACTTGCTCATGACCAGTCCCTCACCAGCTTGCGCTGGCCGATGTAGAGCTCGTTGGGCGAGTTGGGGTCGAGCGCCCACTTCATGCGCTCGATGCCCTCGGTGATCTCCTTGATCGAGCCGCAGAAGCTGATCCTGAGGTGCCCTTCCTTGCCGAACTCCTTGCCCGGCACCGTCACTACCTGCACCTTGTCGAGCAGGAACTGGGAGAGCTTCACCGAGTCCTTGCTGTAGTGGCTGAAGTCGGGGAAGGAGTAGAAGGTCCCGCCGGGCTCCTCGAGGCGCACCCCGTCGAAGGCCCTGAGCTCCTGGATGAGCACGTTGCGGTTGTTCTCGAGCGTCGTGCACAGGCTCGAGACCGACGATTGGATGCCGTTGATGGCGCCCACCGCGGCGTACTGGAGCACGGCCGACGGGCCCGAGGTCTCGTGGCCCTGAATGTTGGTCATGACCTCGATGAGCGTGGTGTTCCCCACCGCCCAGCCGATGCGGAAACCGGTCATGGCGTACTGCTTGGAGACCCCGTTGACGATGATCAGCTTCGAGTTGTCGCTGCGGTCGCGGGCGAAGGCGTAGGGGTTGACCGGCGTGCGGCCGTCGAAGATCAGGCGGTGGTAGATGTCGTCCATGATCAGCCACAGCCCGCGCTCCTCGCACAGCTCGACGACGTCCTTGATGAAGCTCGCCGGGTAGACCGCGCCGGTGGGGTTGTTGGGGCTGTTGATGATCACCGCCTTGGTGTAGGAGCCGATCACCTGCTCGATGTCCTGGATGCGCGGGATGAAGCTCCCGTCCTCGGGGTGGACCGGCACCGGCACGCCGCCCACCAGCTTCACCATCTCGGTGTAGGAGACCCAGTAGGGGGCGGGGAAGATGACCTCCTCCTGCGGGTCGAGGATGGCGTGCAGGGCCGACATGATGGCCTGCTTGGCGCCGCCCGAGGCCATCACGTTCTCGGGCGCCGGCCGCCAGCCGTAGAAGTCCTCGGTGTAGCGGATGATCGCCTGCTTCAGCGCCGGAATGCCGTCCGGCGGGGTGTAGCGCACCTCGCCCGTGTTCATGAGCGAGGTGGCGGCGAGGATGGCGTCGAGGGGCGCGCGGCCCTTGGGCTCGCCGCCGCCGAGGTGGATCACGGGGTCGCCCTTGGCGCGCAGGATCGCCGCGACCTCGTTGAGCTTGAGGGTGGCGGACTCACCGATTGATTTGCCGATCAAGGAAAGGCTCATGGCCGTGCAGTCCCTTCTGCCGCCGCCCGAAGCGACGGAACGGCAATTATCTCAAACGGTTGTGAAAATATCCACTAAGCAATTCG
>DATIVB010000173.1:0-8199 GCA_035466375.1 Chondromyces sp. | reverse complement strand
GAGCAGCGACCGGAAGGCCTCGAGGTAGAGGTTCTCCTTGCCGCCGAAGTGGTAGTTGACCGACGCCACGTTGCAGCCGGCCTCGGCCGTGATCTCGCGCACCGAGGTGCACTCGAAGCCTCGCTCGGCAAAGAGCTTCTGCGCCGCGGCGAGGATCCGCTCACGCGTCTCCTCGGCATCCTGCACCAGCACGGCGGTTCCGGTCGGCTGTTCCACCACGACCCCCAACGATTGTTTCAAACATGCACTCTAAACGAGTGTTTGAAATAGTCAAGGCGTACCGGCAAGGTAACGGATGGACCCGGTCCGGGCTTCCCGCCCGGCGCGTCGCGGATGGCCCGGTTGTGGGGCCGGCGCGTCCCTCAGCCGGAACCGAAGAAGCGCTGGATCTTGGCGTCGCGGATCATCGCGCGCGTGGCTTCTGCGGTGCGCACGACGTCGGGGTCGCCGTCGGAAAGGGCCTCGTCGAGCTGGGCGCGGGCGGGGCCGGTCGGCTCGAAGAGCACCAGTGCGCGCACCGCGTTGCGGCGGATCCCGGGGTCGATGCTGCGGCACAGCCGGCTCACGGTCTCGAAGGCGGAGGCCTCGTCGATCGCCCCGGCCGCGACGAGCTCGGTGAGGACGTAGCTCGCGGCCTCCGCGCGGCGCAGCTCCTCGCCCCGCAGCGCCGCGAGCAGCCCCTCGATGGCCGACGGCCGACCGCTGGAGAAGAGGGCGAGCGACGCCACGTGCCGCACCCTCTCCGAACGGTCGCCGAGCGCCGCCTCCAGCTGCGGCTCGGCGGCGGGTGCGATCCGGGCCAGCACCGACACCAGGTCCTCGAGCCGGTAGGGGTGCAGCTCCGCGGCGGCGCGCTCGAGCACGGCGGCGGCGGCCTCTGAGCCGCCGAGCCGGCCGGCGCAGCCCACGGCTGCGGCGTAGCGCTCGCGGAAGGCCGCGTCGGGTGCCGGCGTGCCCGGGTCGAGCGGCGGGTCGGGGCCGCGCTCGGCGAACAGGACGAGCTCGAGGTCCTGCGGCAGCGCCTCCGCCGAGCACGGCGCCGCCGACGCGGTCGGGCGCTCCTGGTAGGCGAGCGCCGCCCCCCGCCGCAGGCGCTCGCCGCGCTCCCGCGTGAGCACGGCCATCTCGGCGCGGAGCACCGGGCTGAGGGCCGCCTGCCCGCCGTCCGGAGTGCGCAGGCTGGCGATCGCCAGCACCCCGAGGATGGCCAGCACGACAGCGGCCGCGAGCTTGAGGCCGAGGTTCCGGGTCAGGCCCGCGAGCGCGCTCCGCGCCGGGGCGGTCCGCAGCTGGCGCTGCCGCCGCACCGCGATCTCCCGCGTCTGCCGGTGCTCTTCGGCGCGGCTCAGGTCCCGGTTGCGGGCCAGCGACCGCAGCTCGCGCTCGACCCGCTCCGGGGCCAGCCACCCGTAGCCCCGCCGCTCGAGATCGCGCAGCAGCTCCGCGAGCTCGGCCGCGGCCCACTGCGGGGCACCGCCCCCGGCCGGCTCCCGCAGCCTCAGGAAGACCTCGAGGAACGGGCGCACCCTCTCGTCCCAGCCGCCCTGCTCGGGCTGCTCCGGCTCCCAGTCGAGAAACCACAGCCGCAGGCTGGAGTCCGAGCCCGCCGAGACCACCGCGCCGCCCGAGCGGTCGAGGGCGAGGTCGACGATCGCTCCGGCGTGCCCCTCGACGACCTGCCGAGCGGCGCCCGTGCGAAGGTCCCACACGCGCAGGGTGCCGTCCTTCCCACCCGAGACCAGGAACCGCGCGTCGGGCGTGAACAGCACCCTCCGCACCGCGCCCTCGTGGCCGTGCAGTACTCGAACGCCGCGCCCGCCGAGCAGGTCCCACAGGCGCACGGTGCCGTCCTCGCCCGCCGATGCGGCGACGCGGCAGTCGGGGCTCACGGAAACCGCGTGGACGGCGCCCGCATGGCCCTCCAGGCGCTGCAGCTCGGCCCGCTGCGGGAGGCTCCAGACGGTCACCTGGCCGTCCCAACCCGCACTGAGCGCGAAGCGGCCGTCCGCGCTGGCGGCGAGCGCGAGCACTCTCTCGCGGCCCGACGCGAGCAGCTCCGGCAGCCCATCCTCGTCCTCCGGCCACAGGCGCAGGGTGCCGTCGTCTCCGGCCGAAAACAGACGGCCGCCGGCGGTGAAGGCGAGCGCGCTGACCCCTCCCGCGTGCCCTTCGAAGCGCCGCAGCCAACCACCGCCGGCGACGCCGGCGCAGAGGATCGCGCCGTCCCGTCCGCCGACGGCGATCAGCCCACCGTCGCCGCTGACCGCCACCGACGCGAGGCCCAGGTCCGCGCTCGCGAGCGCCGGAAACTCGCGCCCCGACTCCCCGTCGAAGCGCCGCAGCCTGCCGTCGGCGCCCGCCGCCAGGAGGGTGCCGTCGGACAGGACTCCGCAACCGGCGAGCGCCGTCGGGCCCGCATCGCAGCGAGCGAGCTCGATCAGTGCGCGCGCCGCGCCCTTGGGGTAGTACGCGAGCAGCCGGTTCCACGACGACAGCGCCTCGAGATGATGCTCGTAGCCGGGCACCGCCCGCGCCCGGCGCAGGGCGTCCATCGCTTCGTCCATCCGCCCGTCCGCGATCGCGGCCGCCGCGTCCCCGAGCTGCGCCCGAAACTCCGCTTCACGCCCGGCCAGCTCCCCCGACGATGCCGCCTCGGCGAGGACCAGCGGCAGCCGTCCGCGGCCGGCGAGGGGCAGGAGGAGGCGGCTGACCGTCGACCCGTGGCCGACCCACACGGCGCCGCCGCCCGCGGGCGCGAGATCCTGGATCGGGTTCGCCAGGCGCGCGAGACGGCGCGCCCGGCCCGTCGCCTCGTCCCACGAGCGGACCGTCCCATCCTCGCCGCCGCCGACCACCGAGCCCTCGGCCAGCACCAGCGCCGTCACCGCACCGGAGTGGCCCCGCAGCCAACGGACGAGGGTCCCGGCGACCGGGTTCCAGACGCCGATGGCACCGTCCTGGCCGCCGGAGTAGAGCCGCGCGCCGTCGGCGCTGAAGCAGACCGTGCGCACCGGGCCCCGGTGGCCCTGCAGGACCTGCTCGCAGCGTCCCTGCTCGAGGTTCCACAGCCGCAACGTGCCGTCAGCGCTCGCGGTGGCGATCTGTCCCCCCGCCGGGTGCCACGCGAGCGCGCTGACGAAGGCATCGTGGCCCGAGAGGGTCCGCTCGCACTCGCCGCTGACCGGGCTCCACAGCCGCAGGCAGCGGTCCGAGCCGCCGCTCGCGATCGACCCGCCGTCGGCCGAGGCGCCGACGCAGACCGCAACCCCGGGGTGCGGCCTCAGGCTGCGCTGCAACTCTCCGGTCTCGAGGTCGAAGAGCGAAAGGGGTCCGTTCTCGAGGCAGGCCACGAGCGTGCCGCCGCGGCGTGTCATCGAGCGTCCGGTCCGTGCCGGACCGCCGACCGCGAACCGCAGCCCCGGTTTGGGATCCTCGCCGTTCCAGACCACCACGCTCCCGTCGGCGCCGCGCACCACCACACGGCCGTCGCCGATCGGCAGCACGCTCTGCACCGGGGACTGCAGGGTCAGGGTGCGATCCACCACGTGCCCCGGCAGGTGCGCCGCCGAGGCCGAGCCGAGATCCTGCGGCACCGAGGCGTCGAGCCCGCGGGCGCGCTCGAGGATTTCTTTCGATGCCTCCGGCTCGCCGGTCAGGGCGCAGGCCTCGGCGAGCCCGATCACCGCCATGAGATCGGACGGGCCGTCGCGCACCGCCTCGTGCAGCAGGTCGCGCGCCTCCGCCGCCGCCGGCGCGTCGTTTTCCGTCCGCGCCCGCGCCAGCAGCGCGAGGCCGAGCTCTCTCCGCACCGCCGGCGGATCGGAGGCCGCCTCCCTGAGCCCGCGCAGGAGCTCCTCGGCGCCCCGCGGACGATCGACCAGCAGCCGCATCCTGGCCCTCAGGAGCGCGGCGCGCTCGGGATCGGCCCCGCGCTCCGCGCCGGTCAGGCGGCGCTCGAGCTCGGCGTCGGTGAGGCCCTCGTCCCGCCACTCGAGGAGGGCCCGGTTGAAGGTCGCCTCGAGGTGGCCGGGGTGGACCTCGAGCGCCTCGCGGAGGGCGGCGGCGGCGCGCTCCCCGAGGTCGAGGGTCGCGAACGAGACCCCGCGGTTGTTGAGGGAATCGGCGAGGAGCTGGGTGCTCTGCGGCGCCGGCCGGGGGTAGGCCGTCCCCGTCGCCTCGGCGTAGACCTCGGCCAACCACTCGCGCAGCAGCGCGAAGGACTGGGGACGCAGCGAGGCCTTTCGCGCCACGCACGAACGGATCACGGCCCCGAGCCGCGGCGGCAGTCCGGGCGCGAGCTCGCAGGGATCCGGAGGCTCGCTGCGGAGGTGCAGGCGCATCCACGCGCCGAGGTTCTGCTCGCGGGTCTGCGACGCGTGGTCGGTCTCGAGCTCGAAGGGCCGGCGGCCGCAGAAGATCTCGTACAGCATGCACCCGAAGGCGTAGACGTCGGAGGCGACGGTGCCGCGCTGCGACTGCCGCCACAGCTCCGGCGCCATGTAGGGCGGCGTCCCGACCAGCCCGCCGGCGATGGTGACGGTCTGCCAGGAGAGGCTGCCGACGGTGTCCTCGCGGCGGCCGGTGTGGGGCAGGGCCCACTCCGCCGCAGGGTCCGCGTCCCCCCCGGCCTCGGCATCCGCGCTCGCCTCGGCCCGCACGAGCCCGAAATCGGTGACCCGGGCGATCCCGCCGGTGGTCAGCAGCACGTTGGCCGGCTTGATGTCGCGGTGCACCACCCCGCGGCGCTCGACGCCCCGGTCGTCCCTCCAGATGAAGCTGTGGGTGTAGTCGAGGCCGCTCGCGACCTGGATCGCGATGTCGAGCCTGGCTTCGAAGCTCGGCGGGTCCGTCCGGCGCAGAAACTGCGCGAGGTCGCCGCCGTCGACGTACTCGACGAACAGCCGCGGCAGGCCCTCGATCTCCTGCAGGTAGTGGGCGCAGCAGATGTTGGGGTGGATGCCGAGGGCGATCCACGACTCCGCCTCGCGCTGGAACCGCGCGCGCCCGTCCGCCGTCGCCAGCACCGACGGCAGCGGCGTCTTCACCGCCACCATGCGCCGCAGCTCGCGGTCGAAGGCGATGGACACCACCGCCATCCCGCCGCGCGCCGCGGCCTGGATCTCGTAGCGGCCCGCGACCACCGTTCCCGGCATCCAGCCGCGGCCGCTGTCCGGGATCGCGATCGTGGCCTCGCTGGGCGGTGCGGTGCGCGGCGCAGACGCCTCCGGCTCGGGGCGGGCGGGCGGCGGTGCCTCCGCGGCAGCCCTGGCCCGCCAGCCGAGTGCCTTGGCGTTCGCGGGATCGAGCGCGAGACAGCTGTCGAAGGCCTCCACCGCCTCCTGGAAGCGGCCGAGGCGCACCAGGCAGTAGCCGAGGTTCAGCCAGGAGCTCGCCTGCTCGGGGAAGCGGCCGCACCAGAGGTCGAGCAGCGGCAATGCCTCGGCCCAACGCTCCCCCTGCAGCGCATCGGCGATGCGGCGCCCGAGCCCCTCGACATCCTCGTTCATGCTGTACCCAGATTAGCGCGAAGCGGCTGGTATTCTGAGCCCGATCACACAGGGGGCGTCCATGCGCATCGACCTCAGGCGGCGTCACATCTCGATCGGCGGATCGCGGATCGAGCACCAACGGACGCGGGACGGCGTCGTGCAGCTCTGGGCGGACGACGATCTCGGCCTCGCGCGCGGCCTCGGGCTGGCCCACGCCCACGACCGGCTGGTGCAGATGGAGATGGTGCGGCTGGTCGGCCAGGGGCGCCTCTGCGAGTGCCTGGCCAACAGCGACGAGACCCTGGCAATCGACATCTTCATGCGCGATCTGGGGCTGGGTCGCGCGGCCGAGACCGAATGCCGCGAGCTGAGCCCGACCGCCCGCGCCTTCGGCGAGGCCTATGCGGAGGGCGTCAACCACGTCCTCGAGACCGCGCGCCGGCCCCTCGAGCTGCTGCTCGTCCGCCACCGTCCGCAGCCGTGGACGGTCGCGGACACCCTGCTCACCGTCAAGCTCATGTCCTACGTCGGCCTCGCCCAGTCGCAGCAGGACATGGAGCACCTGCTGATCGCAGCGGTGCGCGGGGGCGTGCCGGTGGAGCCGCTGCAGAGGCTGTGCGCGCCGCACCTCGACGGCCTCGACCAGGACATCGCGGCCCTGCTTCGCGAGCTGCGCTTCGTGCGCCCGCTGGCGGCGGACGCTATCCGGTTCCTCGGCGCCGCCCCGACCCTGATGGCGAGCAACAACTGGGCCGTCGCCGGCCGGCGCAGCGCCTCGGGCAACGCACTGCAGTGCAACGACCCCCACCTCGAGTGCAACCGCCTGCCGGCCATCTGGTACGAGACCGTCATGCACACCGCCGACGACTACCGCATCGGCGCCACCATGCCCGGGGTGCCGGGCCTGGTGATGGGCCGCACGAAGCACCTCAGCTGCGGCTTCACCTACGGCTTCATGGATATGGTGGACTACTTCATCGAGGACTGCCGCGGCGGCGGCTGCCGGCGCGGCGACGGCTACCGGCCGCTCGAGGTCCGCAGCGAGCGCATCCTGCGCAAGGGCGGCGAGCCGGTCACGATCACCATCCGCGAGAACGAGCTCGGAGTCCTCGAGGCCGACCCGCTCGAGGCCGCGCTCGAGGACGGGCTCTACCTCACCCGCGCCTGGTCCGGGCAGCACCACGGCGCCGCCGCCTCGCTCGACGCCCTCGCACGCCTGCCGGAAGCGCGCACCGTCGCCGAAGCGCAGGCGGTGCTGCGGGAGGTGGCCATCTCCTGCAACTGGGTGCTCGCCGACCGCGACGGCGCCATCGGCTACCAGCAGTCGGGCCTGCTGCCCGACCGCCGCCACTCCGGCCTCCATCCGGTGCCGGCGTGGGACGAGGCCCTGCACTGGCGCGGCTTCGTCGCACCCGGGCTGCTGCACAGCGTGCTCGATCCGCCCGAGGGCTTCATCGCCACCGCCAACCAGGACCTCAACCCGCCCGCCGGGCCCCTGGTCATCAACCTGCCAATGGGCTCGTACCGGGCGGACCGCATCTCCCAGCTGCTCGCCGCCTGCGAGAGCTGCACACTCGAGGACATGGAAACGATCCAGAACGACCTCTACTCGCTCCAGGCCGAGCGCTTCATGGAGCTCTTCCGGCCCCTGCTCCCGGACACCTTCGCCGGCCGCCTGCTCGGCCGCTGGGACTGCCGCTACGACACCGCGTCGCGCGGCGCGACCCTGTTCGAGACCATCTACCACGCGCTGCTGCGCGAGGTCTTCGGCGCCGGGCTGTTCGGCGAGGCGGCGTGGGATGCGCTGCGGCACTCGACTGCGATCGTCGCCGACTACTACCACCTCTTCGACGAAGCCCTGCTCGGCGGCGACCCCCACTGGTTCGGCGACGAAGGCCGCGAGAAGCTGCTGGCGAGGGTGCTCGCCGAGCACCTCACCGAGGTCGAGCTCGAGGCCATCCTGCCGTGGGGCCGTCGACAGCAGATCCTGATGAAGAACATCTTCTTCGACGGCGCCCTGCCGCGCTGGTTGGGCTTCGACCGCGGCCCCTACGCGCTGCCGGGCAACCGGGCCACCGTCGTCCAGGGCGGCGTCTTCAGCTCCCACGGCCGCGAGACCACCTTCACCCCGTCCTGGCGCTTCATCACCGACCTCGGCGAGGACCGCGCCCGCACCGCCCTCGCCGGAGGCCCCTCCGGACGGCGCTTTTCGCGCTGGTACGCGACCGACATCGAACGCTGGCGGAGCGGCAACTACAAGGTGCTCGAAGGCGCCGACGGCGAGGCATCGCATCGTTAGAACGTTGGAACGTTCAAACGTTTGAACGTTCCGCCCACCCGCCCCCTGGGAACCGGGAGGTTGGGAGGGGACGCGGAACGTTTGGCTCATCCGGAATTGCATGGGATGGAGGCATCGGACACGACCCGTGCCCGTTTCCGTTTCCGTTTCCGTGCCCGGATTCAGGTGCCGTGACAGTGGCAGATGACAGTGACAGTCTCAGTGGCAGTTTCAGTGTCAGAGGGCCGCGTCCGTGGCAGCGACTGGGGCCGTGAGCCGGGGGCGCGACCGCGGCACGGCCACCTCCGAGTCGTTCACACCAATCGATTCGAAGAGTCGCTTGCACCACAGAGCCACAGAGGACACAGAGCCGGGTCAAGGGTCAGGGGTTAAGGGTTACGGGTTAAGGGGTAAGGGGTCACGGGGCAAGAC
>DATIVB010000172.1:0-2378 GCA_035466375.1 Chondromyces sp. | reverse complement strand
GACTCGATCCTCGACATGCGGATCCTGTTCGACGGCATCCCCCTCGACCAGGTCAGCGTGTCGATGACCATGAACGGGGCGGTGCTGCCGGTGATGGCGCTGTACATCGTCGCCGCCGAGGAGCAGGGGGTGCCGCCGGAGCTGCTGGCGGGCACGATCCAGAACGACATCCTCAAGGAGTTCATGGTCCGCAACACCTACATCTACCCGCCCGGGGCCTCGATGCGGATCGTGGCCGACATCTTCCGCTACACCGCGCAGCGCATGCCGCGCTTCAACTCGATCTCCATCTCCGGCTACCACATGCAGGAGGCCGGCGCGACCCTCGATCTGGAGCTCGCCTACACACTGGCCGACGGCATCGAGTACGTCCGCACCGGGCTTCAGGCCGGTCTCGAGATCGACGCCTTCGCGCCGAGACTCTCCTTCTTCTGGGCCATCGGCATGAACCACTTCATGGAGGTTGCCAAGCTGCGGGCGGCGCGGCTCCTGTGGGCCGAGATCGTGCGGCGTTTCGGCGCTTCCGACCCGCGCTCGATGGCCCTGCGCACCCACTGCCAGACCTCGGGCTGGACGCTGACCGCCCAGGACCCCTACAACAATGTCATCCGGACCTCGATCGAAGCCATGGCCGCGGTCTTCGGCCACACCCAGTCGCTGCACACCAACTCCCTCGACGAAGCCCTGGCGCTGCCGACCGATTTTTCGGCCCGCATCGCCCGCAACACCCAGATCCAGCTCCAGGAGGAGTCCGGCATCTGCCGGGTCGCCGATCCCTGGGGCGGCTCGTACTTCATCGAGCGGCTGACCTCGGACCTCGCGCTGCGCGCGTGGGAGCACATCCGCGAGGTCGAGAGCCTGGGCGGCATGGCGAAGGCCATCGCCGACGGGCTGCCGAAGCGCCGCATCGAGGAGGCTGCCGCGCGCACCCAGGCGCGCATCGACTCCGGCCGCCAGACCATCGTCGGCCTCAACCGCTTCCAAATCGAGGACGAGGGCGCGCTCGAGGTCCTCAAGGTGGACAACCGCGCCGTCCTCCAGGCGCAGCTGGCGCGCCTCGCCAGGCTGCGCTCCGAGCGCGACGGGCAGCTCGCCGCGAGCCGGCTGGCCGAGCTCGAACGCTGTGCCGCGACGCGCGAGGGCAACCTGCTCGACGCCGCGGTCGAGGCCGCCCGCGCCGGCGCCACCGTGGGTGAGATCTCGGATGCGATGGAGCGCGTGTTCGGCCGCCACCGCGCGACGATCCAGGCGATCGCGGGGGTGTACTCCGCCGAGGTGGGAGACAGCATGGAGGACGTGAGCAAAGCCCGCGCCATGACCGACGCCTTCGCCGCGAAGGACGGCCGGCGGCCGCGGATCCTGGTCGCCAAGGTCGGCCAGGACGGCCACGACCGCGGTCAGAAGGTGATCGCCACCGCCTTCGCCGACCTCGGCTTCGACGTCGACATCGGGCCGATGTTCACGACCCCGCAGGAGACGGCGCGCCAGGCGGTCGAGAACGACGTGCACGTGGTCGGCGTGTCCTCGCTAGCCGCCGGCCACCTGACCCTGGTGCCGAAGCTCAAGGAGGAGCTCGACCGGCTGGGGCGCCCCGACATCATGATCGTGGTCGGCGGCGTCGTCCCGCCGCAGGACCACGAGGCACTGCACGCCGCCGGGGCCACGTTCATCTTCGGGCCCGGTACCAACATCCCCGAAGCCGCGGTCGAGCTCCTCGAGGCGCTGGCCCGGCGCATCGCACGTCGCTGAATCGTCTGAACGTTGGAACGTCTGGCTCATCTGGAATGGCATGGGATGGCCACGACTCGAATTCGGAATTCGGAATTCGGAATGCCGCCCACCCGCCCATCTCGGATCTCCGCCCACCCGCTGAGTATGCGGCGGTGCAGGTCCACCGGGGTCAACAGCGGCCGCGGCAGTGACCGCGACAGTGGCAGTGGCAGTGGCAGTCTCAGTTTCAGTGGCAGTTTCAGTGACAGCTTCAGTGTCAGAGGGCCGCGTCCGTGGAGCGACCGGGGCAGAGAGAAGGCGGCGGCGCGACCGCGGCATGGCCACTTCCCGCTCACATCGTTTGAACGTTTGAACGTTGAACGTTAGAACGTTCGAGCCCGGAGCGGGCTTCAGGGCGTCGGGATGACGCCCGGACGGCCGGGACAGCCTCGCCCACCCACCCGGCAGCCGAGACGGCTGCCCCACAATACCCACCCCGCGCGGTGCCGCTTTGTGGGGCACGCGTCTCGCGTGCCGGGTGGGTGGGTGGAAATCCGAAATCCGAAATTCGAAATCCCAACGAGGCCGGCGAGCGGAAATCCAAATCCCAAATCCCTACAGGGTGGGTGGGGCGGAAATTCGAAATTCGAAATTCGAAATTCGAAATC
>DATIVB010000171.1:0-9693 GCA_035466375.1 Chondromyces sp. | reverse complement strand
CTCATGGTGAACTCCGAAGGCCAAGGCGCACAGATGTTGGCAACGGAGCTGATCGCCACCGTCGCGAACGAGTACGCCTGGCCCGGCTACCCCGTCCGGCGGACCCTGGCTCCGGCGACACCGCAACAGCTCGACGAGCTCGTCGGCGTGTACGACGCCGACTTCGCACGCAATTTCACGCTCTCGGTCACCTTGAAGGACGGAAAGGCGATCGGTCAGGTCAACCAGCACTCTCCGTTCGAGATGCAACCGACCACGGAAGCCGATCTGTTCGTGGTGCCGACGACGAGCCTCGAGATCGTCTTCCGCCGTGGCGACGACGGGCGCATCACGGGGGTCGTGCTGCGACGGGCCGGCGACATCGGGAGCGCGTTCAGCAGGAAGTAGCGGCTCATGGGTGCATCGCTGCCAGGGGAAACAATGTTTTCTCGAATCGAAGGTCCGAAAAAACTGGTGGAGCGGAAGGGGATCGAACCCTCGACCTCAGCATTGCGAACGCTGCGCTCTCCCAACTGAGCTACCGCCCCACACCAGGGAGGCGTATCCTACTCTCTTCCCACCGGCCTTGCAAGAGACTGGCGTACGGCGGGTCGAGGCCGGCCCGCCTCAGTCCACCTTGAAGGCGACCTCGACGGAGGCCTGCCACTCGATGCGCCCGTCGCCGCCGAGGGCGCCGCGAAGCTCCTTGACCTCGAACCAGGCCAGATTGCGCAGGCTTTCCGAGGCCTTCTCGATGGCGGTCTCGATCGCCTTCTCGTAGCTCTCGGTCGAGCACCCTGTGACGCTGATCTTCTTGAATACCTTGGATGTCATCGCCGCTCCTTTCCTGCCCTGCTGCAACCTCTCGCCGGCGCCGGCTGTTCCCGGCTGCAGCGAATGTCCTTCCCGTGCGGTGGCCGCGCGAACCGCCTATCCGGCCGACGGCGAGGCCTTGGATTCGCCGTCGATGCCGGACCACAGCTGCCACGCCGAGTCCAGGGGCTCGCCGCCGTTCCACACCGCGCGCGTGAAGCTCTCGACCCAGGGGTCGAAGCCGGGGATGATGCGCAGGTTGTCCTCCATGGCGAGGGTCGCGGGGTCGTTCGGAAGGCGGTCGAGGGCGGTCGCGGCCCGCCGCAGACGCCATCCCCACGACGACTCCTCGTGGCATTGGTCGAGGCGGCGGGCCCACAGCCGCAGCACCGCCGCGGTGCGCACCGCGTTGACGTCGTAGCCGGCGGGAACCATGCAGGGAACGAACGGGTCCATCCCCGCGCTGTGCAGGGCGACGCCGACCGTACGCTCGAGGGCGTGCAGGCCGCGGCTGACGTCGGCGTGGAAGAGGGCGTTCTCGAGCTCGTCCTCGACCCCGGTGCCCTCACAGCCGTCGAGGATCCGGTGGCGGTCCTTGGGAGTCAGCAGCAGGGGCGCCGTGACGGCAAAGGTCGCGCCCGCGGCCTTGAGCTTCTCGATCCGGCGCTCGACCTCGGCCGCCGCGCCCGGGAAGGGGAACAGGCCGAGGACCGCCCCCCACCCGTTGTCGCGCCAGGCCGCGGGGAAGTGCAGGCCGTGGCTGAGGGGGTAGGGCAGGATCGGCAGCAGCATCGTCACCCGGGGCTTCTCGTCGAGCGACGCCAGCCCGAGGTCGTCCGGCGTGATCTCGAGGTCGTCGAGGACGAGCAGGGCGTAGCCGCCGCGTTCCAGGAAGCGGAGAAAGGTCTCCTTGCGCTGGGCGGCGACGCGGGCGAAGACGATCGCGCGCACCGGCTCGCGCGGCGCCGAGCCCTCCGCCGGCAGGACCCGGGCCGGAGCGTCCTCCCACACCACGCCGAGCTTGATCGGGTCGAGCGCGACCTTCTTGCCGGGCAGGTACCCGGGCCGCAGCACGTGGGTGACCGGGAAGAGGTCGGGGTAGGCGGGCTCGATCCTACGCACCGCCGCCCCCGAACATCTCGTCGAGGGCCGACGGACCGCTGCCCGCGAGGCGCCGCGCGACGTACTTGGCGAGAATGTCGGTTTCGAGATGCAGGCTCGCGCCTGCGCGCAGGCGGCCGAGGGTCGTCGCCTCGAGGGTGGCCGGGATCAGCGCCACCTCGAACCAGTCCGGTCCGAGCTCGGCAACGGTCAGCGAGACGCCGGCGAGTGCGACGCTGCCCTTGGCCGCGACCTCCGCCGCACGCTCGGCGGGCAGCGACAGCCGCCAGCGCGCGAAGCCCGTCTCGGGGCGGATCGAACGCAGCTGCACCACGCCGTCGACGTGGCCCTGGACGATGTGCCCGCCCAGCCGGTCGCCGAGCCTGAGCGCGCGCTCCAGGTTGACGGGGTCGCCGGGCCGCAGGCGGCCGAGCAGGGTGCGCCGCAGGGTCTCGGGCGACAGGTCCGCGGCAAAGCCGGCAGCGGTCGGCTCGCGCACCGTCAGGCAGGCGCCGTCGACGGCGACGCTGTCGCCTGGCGCGGGGACCTCGCCGTCGGGCCACGCGACGGACACCCGCAGCTCGGCGCCGCCTCCCGCGCGCCTCACGGCCTCCGCCGCGCCGACGGTCTCAATCAGACCCGTGAACATCCGTCTCCTGGGGCCGAACGGCCCGGATCTCGAGGTCCTGCCCGTGCCGTTCCAGGGCCTCGAAGTGATAACGCCGCGCCATCTCGAGACCGGGGATGCCGCGCCCACCGACCGCGGCAGGCGCTGGCCCGCCGATCACGAAGGGCGCCATGAAGAGGGCGATCTCGTCCACGAGATCGGCGTCGTGGAAGGCGCCGTGGACGGTCGGCCCGCCCTCGACCAGCAGGGCGACCACCTCGCGCCGCGCGAGGTCGTCGAGCAGCGCCTCGAGGTCGATCCGTCCATCGTCGCCCGCCCGCAGCTCGACCAGGGTGACGCCGGCGAGCTTGAGCCGCCTCCGGTCGTCGGCGCCGGCCGCCGCGGTGTGCACGATGAGCGTCGTCTCGGGACTCTCCGTCACGACCGCCGCGGCGGACGGGGTGCGCAGGGTCGAGTCGAGGATGACCCGCCGCCATCCCGCAACCGGGTTGAGGCCGAGCCGACGGGTGAGCCTGGGGTCGTCCGCGAGCACCGTTTCGACGCCGACCAGGATCGCGTCATGCTCCTCGCGGAGCTCGAGGCCGCGCTGCCGCGCCTCCTCGCCGGTGATCCACTTCGACTCGCCTTCGCGGGTGGCGACCCGGCCGTCGAGCGAGACCGCGGCCTTCATCGTCACCCACGGCCGGCGGTACCGTGCCCAGCGCAACCAGCGGCGATTGAGGATGCGGGCCCGGTCGGATCCCGGGCCCTCCTGGACCTCGATCCCCTCGGTGCGGAGCCGGCCCGCGCCGCCGCCCGCGGTCGGGGTCGGGTCGGACATGGCGATCACCACCTTGCGGACGCCGGCGGCAAGAATCGCCTCCGTGCAGGGCGGGGTCTTACCGTGGTGGTTGCACGGCTCGAGGGTGACGTAGAGCGTTCCGCCGCGCGCCCGCTCGCCCGCTTCGGCGAGCGCCGCCACCTCGGCGTGGGGCCCGCCGAAGACGGCGTGGTAGCCCTCGCCGACCAGCTGGTCCCCGGCGTCGAGCACCACCGCCCCGACCATCGGGTTGGGTGACGCGCCGCAGCGTCCGCGCGACGCGAGCTCGAGGGCGCGGGCCATCCAGCGGTGGTCCTGGTCCGGCCAGCGGTCGCCGGCGACGGAGGGCGTGCGTCCGGGTCCGACCCGCAGCGAGCCGGAACGTGGCGTGTCGCCGTGGCGCGGGGCCGGCGGGCGCGAGCGCTTCACATCAGGCCGCCATCTCGACCCTCTGTCGCCGTTCGCCCGGGGGTCCCGGTATTGCCCGGCTCCATGTCGAGCAGCGAATCGACGAAGCCCTCCGCGCTGAAGGGCAGCAGGTCGTCCTCGCTCTCACCCACACCCACCCATCGTACCGGGAGCTTGAGGCGATCGGCAATGGCGAGCACGACGCCGCCCTTGGCGGTGCCGTCGAGCTTGGTCAGGACGACGCCGGTGACCCCCGCCACCGCGCCGAAACGCTGCGCCTGCTCGATGCCGTTCGATCCGGTCGTGGCGTCGAGCACCAGCAGCACCTCGTGGGGCGCACCGGCGACCTCGCGTCCGGCGATCCGGTTGACCTTCTCGAGCTCCTTCATCAGGTTGGAGCGGTTGTGGAGCCGGCCGGCGGTGTCGACCAGGACCTCGTCGATGTCCCGCGAGCGGGCCGCTTCAATGGCATCGAAGACGACCGCGGCGGGGTCCGCTCCCTCCTGCTGGTGGATGACCGGCGTCCCCACCCGTTCGGCCCAGATCTTGAGCTGGTCGACGGCCGCGGCCCGGAAGGTGTCGGCGGCGGCGAGAATGACCGTCCTGCCCTCCTCCTGCCGACGCTTGGCGAGCTTGGCGGCAGTGGTCGTCTTGCCGGTCCCGTTGACGCCGACCAGCAGCGTGACCCGCGGCCGCGCGGCGTTCGGCTGCACTCGCGCCGCGTCGTCGGCGGCCTCGAGGACGTCGAGCAGGCGCCGGCGAACGGCCGGCCGCAGCTCCTCGGCGCTCGTCAGGCGGCGCGCCCGCACCGCGTCGCGCAGCTCGTCGACCAACCGTACGGAGAGCTCGACGCCGGCGTCGGATGCGATCAGGGCCTCTTCGAGGCGGTCGAGCATGACCGGCTCCACCGGACCGGTGCGGCGCAGCGCCTCACCGGCCTTCTCCAGGAACTCGGTGTGGGTCATGAACAGACCGCGCTTCAATTTGCCGAGAAAACTCCGAGCCATGCATCCCCCGCATCGCGTGGTTCGGGTCCCGGATTCGCGCCGCAGTCAGCCGAGCTGTTCAGCGAACGCCCGGGCTGCGTGGCGAAGGTGGTACAGGGCCTGGGCCGGAGAGCCCTTTCGATCCACGACGAGCACCACATAGTAGCCGTCGGGCAGCGCCTGCGTCAACGTGACCAGGCGCGAGCCCTCGAGCACGACGGACGAGATCGACCCGGCGTCGGCGCTCGCGGTCAGGCTGTCGAGCCGGCGCAGGAAGATGCTGTGGTAGGCGCCCTCGACCTTGAGGTCGAAGGGGTCGCCCTGGCGGGTCACCCACTCGACCGCCTCGCCTTCGGGGTCGACGAAGATGGCGCCCACGGCCTGCGGAACGTCAACCAGGAGGTTTGTCAGGAGGTAGCTGAACAAGGTCACGGCCCCCTGGCGTCGTCACGTCCAGTCGCGGGCAGAGGGCCCCATTCAGCTGGTCCCGAGCAGGGTGCGGGCGGTCGCGGCCTCGGTCGAGTTGGGAGCCCCGGCGATGACCTGCTCGAGGTAGGGACGGGCCGCCTCCTCGTCGCCCATCAGGATCAGCAGCTTGCCGAGCTCGAAGGAGACCTCGATGCGCTCCGGAAACTCGAGCCTGGCCTCCTCGAGGAGCGTTTTCGAACGATCGAGCTCCCCCTGCCGCTGCGCGAGGCGGGCGAGCTGCAGGTAGCCGTCGAAGACCGGGTTCGGCAGGGCGATGGACTTCTGGAAGTTTTCGATGGCCGCTCCGAGCTGGTCGCGCTCGAGGTAGGTCATGGCGAGGTTGTAGTAGACCTGCCGGCGGTGCGGGTAGGTGGAGTCGCCGAGCACGGCCACGAAGTCGACCTCCGCGAGGTGGAGCTGGCCCATGGCGAGGTAGGTGGCGCCGCGGTTGTTGCGGGCGTCGGTGAAGCCGGGGACCAGCTCGAGGGCCTGGCTGAAGGCCGCCAGCGCGTCGTCGAATGCGCCCATCCTGAGGTGGCACAGGCCGATCATGTTCTTGTTGGTGGCGTTGCCCGGCGCGATGCGGTCCGCCTGCTGGAAGGCCTCGAGGGCCGCTTCGAACCGACCCTGCTGCATGAGCACCGAACCCTGCCGCATGTAGGTGAGGGAGGACAGGGGGTCCGTGGTCGTGCCGCCGGACGGCACGGCGGGTTGCGGCGAAGCCGAGCCCGCGCTCTCGCTGCCGGAGCTGGCGCAGGCGGTCGCGAGCGACAGGGCCACGAGGGCAAGGACTGCGAAGGGTCGATTCATGAGACCTCCGACGAAGCTTCGGGCTGGGATTCCTGGAGCGGGGGGCTGATGTCTCCGGCCTGGACCGCGGCCATGAACGCATCGATCACCAGGGGGTCGAAGCGTGAGCCCACCATCGAGCGCATCTTGGCGAGCACGTAGTCGAGCGTCATGGCCTGCTGGTACGGACGGGTGGTGGTCATGGCGTCGAAGGTGTCGGAGACGCCGATGATCCTCGCCACCATCGGGATCTCGTCTCCCTTGAGCCGGTCCGGGTAGCCGGTACCGTCCCAGGTCTCGTGGTGGTTGCGGATGCCGGGGATGATGTCCTTGAGCATCCGGATCGGGCTCATGATCTGGGCGCCGATGGCCGGGTGCTGGCGCATGACCTCGAACTCTTCGTCCGACAGCCCGCCGGGCTTGTTGAGGATGCCGTCGCGCACCCCGAGCTTGCCGACGTCGTGCAGGATGGCGGCGATGTGCACCCGGAAGACTTCCTCCTGGCTCAGCCCGAGGTGGCGCGAAATCGCCATCGAGTAGGAGGCGACGCGCTCCGAGTGGCCGCGGGTGTAGGGGTCCTTGGCGTCGATCGCCGCGGCGAGGGTGCGGATGGTCTCGAGAAAGAGCTCCTGGTTCTGCCGCAGGGCCAGGCGCAGCTTGCGCACCAGGGCTTCGATGTTGCCCGCCATGTTGTTGAAGTTGTCGGCCAGCAGGGCGATCTCATCCTCGCCGCGCACCTTCGCCCGCACCGTCAGGTTGCCCTCGGCGACCTGGGAGGTGGTGGCCGCGAGCTCCTGGAGCGGGGTGATGAGGCGGCGGCTGAGCCCGAAGCCGATGCCGAGCGCGATCAGGGCGGCCAGGGCCGTCAGCCCGAGGGTCCGCCATTGGCTCGCCAGCACCGGTGCGTAGGCCTCGGCGGCAGGGCGCTCCATCAGGACCCCCCAGCCGAGCACGCCCGCGGGCGCCATCGAGGCGAGCACCTCGCCCTCCTGGTGCAGGGGGTGCTCGTACGTGAGGGTCAGGCGCTGCGGGTTTTGGAGGAAGTCGCGCACCAGCGGCGACTCCGCGAGGTTCGCCCGCCGCAGGTCCGGCCGTGACGACAGCACCACGCGGCCCTCGCCGTCGATCACCGACACCAGTAACCCCGCGTAGTTGTTGGCCCCGAGCTGCTCCTGCGCCGGACCGAGGTCGAGGACTCCGGCCAGCGACCCCCAGGCCTCGCCCGCCCGGGTCCGCAGCGGAAACGCGAGCACCGCCTTCGGCGGGTCGTCGCCGGGCAGGTCGAGGAGCACCTCCTCGACGACCGTGCCGGCGGTCGCCTGCAGGTGTGCCCGCTGCATCGCCGCTTTGAGGACCTCGAGCGTTTCGGGTCGGAGGCTGGGCAGCTGCGCGTACGCGCCGAGCCCTTCGTTGGGGATGATCTGGAGGTAGACGAAGGCGCGCCCGGGCTCGTTCGCCATGCCCTGCAGGAGCTCGCCGAAGCCGTCGTCGTCGATGCGGTCGGCGGCGGTGAGCGCGCGGGCCGCGCTCGCGAGCTGGATGCGGTGGCTGTCGACGAAGAGCGAGATCTCGGCCGCGAGGCTCACCGCCTGGCGTCCGAGGTAGCGGTTCTCGACCGTGGTGAGGTGGGTCCGGCTGTACGAGATCAGGACCAGCCCGACCAGCACCATCGGCACCACGGTGACCAGCACGAGGGTGGCGGCGATGGGGTAGGTGAGACTGGATCGGAGTCGTGTGAGGAAGCCCATGTCGACTCAAGGCAATATATCATGGTCGCCCGTCCCGAGCCGTGACGGGTTCGGGTTTTCTATCTGGATTCATTAGGGTTGGGAGCGCCGATGACGATCGATCGCAAGACCGCGGCCCGCGCCCTGAAGGAGATCGCGAGCCTCCTCGAGGTGCGCGGCGACAACCCCCACCGGGTGCGCGCCTTCGCCAACGCGAGCCGCGCTGTCGAGCGCCTCGAAGGCGACCTGGAAGCGATGCTGGCGAGCGGCGAGCTGCTCGCCGTGCGCGGCCTGGGTCGCGGCACCGTGGCCGTGATCCAGGAGCTGGCGGCCGGTCGTCGGCCCGAGGTCCTCGAGACGGCCGAAGGCGACGTCCCGGAGGGCGTGCGCGAGATGATGACCATCCCGGGTCTGGGACCGAAGAAGGTCCGCAGCCTGTGGCGGGACCTGGGCGTAACGGGCCTCGGCGAGCTCGAGTACGCCTGCCGCGAGAATCGGCTGCTCGAGCTGCCGGGCTTCGGGCCGGCCACCCAGCAACGGGTGCTCGAAGGGATCCTCTTCCGGCGCCAGTCGGGTGCGCGGCGGCTCCTCAGCGAAGCCTGGGCCGTGGCCGCGGCCGCCGAGGCCGCCCTGCACGGAGCTGAGGGCATCATCGCGACCATCCCGGTCGGCGAGCTCCGCCGCGGCACCGAGACCGTGGCCCCCTGCGAGCTGCTGGCCGTTGCCGGCGACGTCGGCGCCGCCGAGCGGGCGCTCCACCGCTGCCTCGAGGGCGTCCAGGCGGCGGGCCGCGGCCTCTTCTCGGCGGTCGCCGCCGACGGCGGCGAGCTCCTGCTGCGCGTGGCGGAGGAGGAGGAAGCCGCGGCGGCCCAGTTGTGGGCGACGGGTTCGGAGGCCCACCTCGAAGCGCTGGCCGAGAGGGCGCGTGCGGTGGGCCTGAGGCTCGAGGAGGGGGGCCTGTGGCGGGGGAGCGAGCGCCTGCCCGCGAGCGACGAGGCGTCCATCTACGAAGCGCTGGGCTGCCGGTGGGTACCGCCCGAGCTACGGGAGGAAGGCCACGAGGTCGGGCGCGCGGCCGCCGGCGACCTGCCGGAGCTGGTGCAGGCCGGCGACCTCCTGGGGGCGCTGCACAACCACACCTTGGACTCCGACGGCCTGGCGTCGGTCGCTGACATGGCGCGCGCGGCGGGGGAGCTGGGGTGGCGGTTCCTGGGGATCGCCGACCACTCGCCGGCCGCGTCCTACGCCAACGGCGTCGACTCCGCCCGCCTGCGCGAGCAGTGGCGCCGCATTGACGCCTGCAACGCCGCGGGTTCCGGTCCGAGGGTGGTCAAGGGCCTCGAAGCCGATATCCTCGCCGACGGGTCGCTGGACATTCCCCCGGGCTGCGAGGACGGCCTCGAGTACGTGGTCGCCTCGGTGCACTCCGGGTTCCGGCTCTCCGAGGACGAGCAGACCGCGCGGGTGGTCCGTGCCGTCTCGAACCCAGCCTGCCGAATCCTCGGACACCCGACGGGGCGGCTGCTGCTGGCGCGGCCGGGCTATGCGATCGACCTCGAAGCGGTCCTCGAAGCCTGCGCCGAGCACGGGGTGGCGGTCGAGATCAATGCCAGCCCGTACCGGCTCGACCTCGACTGGCGGTGGGCGCGGCGCGCGCTCGAGCTTGGCCTGAAGCTGATCGTCAACCCGGACGCCCACTCCACCGAGGGGCTCGCGGACGTGCGCTGGGGCCTCGCCGTTGCGCGCAAGGCCGGCGCGACCGCCGCCGACCTCGTCAACTGCTTCCCCATCGAGGAGTTCCTGAATCAGCGCTGAGCCTCTCCGTGCCCGGATTCAGGTGCAGTGGCAGTGGCAGTCTCAGTGACAGTTACAGCGACAGTCTCAGTGTCAGGGGGCCGCGTCCGTGGCAGTGGCCGTGGCAGTGAGCCGGAGGCGCGACCGCGGCATGGCCACCACCGGGTCGTTCACACTGATCGATTCGAGGAGTCGAATCAC
>DATIVB010000170.1:0-10257 GCA_035466375.1 Chondromyces sp. | reverse complement strand
CGGTCGGCAATCGACGACAGCAGTGCGGCCGCCACCGCGAGGTCGAGGGCCGGCTCGCGCAGCGACAGGCCGCCCACGAGGTTGACGTAGACATCGCGGTCCCCGAAGCTCAAGCCGGCACGCCGCTCGAGCACCGCCAGCAGGAGGGCGAGGCGCGACGAGTCGAAGCCCTGGGCGACGCGGCGCGGCGTCGCCAGGGACGACGGGGCCGCCAGGGCCTGCACCTCCACCAGCAGGGGGACGCTGCCCTCGAGCGCCACCGCCACCGCCGAGCCGGCGGCGCCGCTCTGGCGGTCCTCGAGCAGCCACGCTGAGGCGTTCTGCACCGCTTCGAGGCCGCGCCCGGTCATCGAGTACAGCGCGAGCTCGGCGACGGTCCCGAAACGGTTCTTGCCCGCTCGCAGGGCCCGCAGATCGTGCCCCGGCTCGCCCTCGAGCGACATCACGACGTCCACCAGGTGCTCCAGCAGCTTGGGCCCGGCGATGGCGCCGTCCTTGGTGACGTGGCCGACGAGGACCACCGGCACGCCGCGGGTCTTGGCGAAGTGCTGGAACCGCGCCGCGACCTGTCGCACCTGGCTCACCGAGCCGGCGACTGCGTCCACCGCTTCCACGACCGCCGTCTGGACCGAGTCCACGACGACCAGGCCGGGCTCGAGGCGCACGAGCTGAGGCTCGACCGCCTCGAAGGAGGTCTCGGGCAGCAGGAGGAGCGTCGGGTGGAGGCCGTCGAGCCGGCGGGCGCGCAGCGCCACCTGCTCGGCCGACTCCTCACCGGTGACGTAGACCACTGTCTCGCCGCCGCCCGCCAGCGCCGCCGCCACTTGCAGCAAAAGGGTGGATTTGCCGATGCCGGGCTCGCCCGCGAGCAGCAGCAGCGAGCCGGGGACCAGGCCACCGCCGAGCACCCGGTCGAGGCCTTCGAGTCCGGTGGTGGTGCGCGCCGTCGGGACCGCGGCCGCCTCCGTCACCGGCACCGCCTGCGCGCCGCGCGGGGCGGGCCCGCCGCCGGCGCGTTTCTTCTTCGGCGTTCCGGGCTGCTCGGCGAAGCTGTTCCACTCGCCGCAGCCCGGGCACTGGCCGAGCCACTTGCGCGACTCGTGGCCGCAGGAGGTGCAGAAGAACACCGTGTCGGCCACGCCGGGACCCGTCAGTTGAGCGCGCCGCCGGCGAGCCCGAGGCTGTACTTGATGTCCTCGTCGCTCCAGGTGATGCCGCCGCCGAAGAGAACCGAGGAGCGCTCCGACACCAGAGGGTCGTCCCAGCCCGCGCTGAGGAAGATGTGCTTGTTGAGGAAGTAGCGGCCCTCGAAGCGGAGGTGGGCCGACTCGTCGTCCGGGCGCGCGAAGTCCCAGGCCTCGAAGATCAGGGTCATGGGCCGGTCCCAGAGCTTGATGCTGTGGTCGACGCCGATCCCGCCCGTCGACTCGATGAGGCCCGCCCGAACCACGGTCTGGGGGAACATCCTGTAGCCGATCTGGGCGTTGATGCCGAGCTTGTCGGTTGTCTTCTCGGTAGTTTCGACGTAGCTCTCCTGGCTGCCGTCCGGGAAGGTGATGGTGACGGACTCGGTGGTCGTGCGGGTGCGCCCGTACGGCATGTCGACCCCCTCGATCCTGAAGAAGCGCTTGTCGGTGGTCCACAGGTCGAAGCCGAAGGCCAGTCGGGATTCGCTCGTTTCGGCGAGGGCTTCACCGCGCAGCACAGCGTCGAGCTGGTAGCGCCGGTAGCGGCCCAGGGTCTCGTTCAAGGTGGCGACCCCGCCCTCGATGGAGTCCAGGGTCTCGTTGAGATTGTCGACGGTGGTCTCGTCGTTCACCAACTTGCCGATCGAACCCTCGCCGGCGGCGATCTTGCCGGTGATCTGGTTGAGGTTGTCGGCCGACACCTGCAGTCTCTCGGTGAGCTCGCGGATGTTGCCCATCGAGGCCTGGAGGTCGTCGCGGTTCTCGCCCACGACCCCGTTGAGCTGGTCGGCGAGGAGGTTCATCTTGTCGGCGATCCGCGGCAGCTCGTCGCGCAGGGTGGCCGAAAAATCGGCGAAGTTGGCGGTGGTCCGGTTGACGTTGGCCTGGTTTTCGGCGATCAGGACCTTGAGCGAGGCGGTGAGCTCGCGGATGTTGGCGACGATCTCCCCGATCGCCTCCTCGCCGCCCGGGCCGCCGATCGAGCCGCGCAGGGCCTCGGTGACCTCCTTGACGTCGGCGCCGATGTCGGCCGCCACCTGCATCACGTCGTCGAAGGACGGCGTCATGCCGCCGGCAATCTCGGCGCCGGGCGGAAGAAGCGGGGCGCCGAGGTCGCCCGGGAGGATCTCGATGTACTTGTCGCCGAGCATGCCGAGGCTCGTGACCAGCGCCACGGCGCCGTCGTGGAGCTGTACCTGGGGGTCGAGCGACAGCGTCAGCACCGCCTCGGCGCCCTCGAGACGGATCTCCTCCACCTTGCCGATCCGCACCCCGGCGATGCGCACCGCCGCCTTACGGTCGAGGCCGGCGACCGAGGGGAAGCGGGCGGTCACGGTCAGGCGCTCGCCGCGCTCGCCGACCGGGATGTCCTCGATCTTGATGATGAACACGCCCAGAATCACCAGGCCCATCAGCATGAAAAGGCCGATTCGTGCGGCAGGGGTCATGGCTGGTCCTCCTCCGGCACCCGGCCGTCGAGAAACGCGCGAATGAACCAGTTCTCCGATTTCAGGAACACCTCGGGAGTGTCGACCGCCAGGATGCGGCCGCGGCGCATCATCGCCACCCGGTCGGCGATGACGCCGGCGAGGCTCATGTCGTGGGTGATGGTCACCGCCGTCACGCCGAGCTCCTCGCGCAGCTGGTTGATCACGTTGCCGATGGCCGCCGTGTTGATGGGGTCGAGGCCGGTCGTCGGCTCGTCGAAGAGCAGGATCTCGGGTTCGAGCGCGATCGCGCGCGCGAAGCCGACCCGGCGCCGCATGCCGCCCGACAGCTCGGACGGCATCTTGTCCTCGATCCCCGGCAGGCGCACCAGCTCGAGGCACTCGCGGACCCTGGCGCTGATCTCCCGCGCCCTCTTTGAGGTGTGGCGGCGGACCGGGAAGGCGATGTTGTCGTGGACGCTCATCGAGTCGAAGAGCGCCCCCTCCTGGAAGCTCATGCCGAAGCGTTTGCGCAGCGCCAGCACCTGCTCCGGCGGGGCCACGGTGAGGTCGACCCCGTCAACTACGACGTTGCCTTCGTCCGGCTGCAGGAGCCCGATCAGGTGCTTGATGAAGACCGACTTGCCGGCGCCCGAGCCGCCGACCAGCATCAGCGACTCGCCGCGTCCGACCTCGAGGTCGATGCCGTTGAGGACCTTCTTTTCACCGAAGGACTTGTAGAGGCCGATGACCGAGATCATGGGCCCCGTCGCTTCGGCCATCGGGCTCGCGCCGGCCGCCATCAGAACAGCACCTTGGTGAGGAAGAAGTCCGACAGCAGGATGTAGAGGCAGGCCGTCACCACGGCCGAGGTCGTCGAGCGCCCGACCCCTTCCGCGCCGCCCGCGGTGTAGAAGCCCTTGGCGCAGCCGGTCACCGACAGGATGAGCCCGAAGAAGGCGGCCTTGATGAGGCCCGAGGTGATGTCGTTGATCTCGAGGAACTGGAAGGTGCGCTCCATGTAGAGGTACGAGTTGGCGCCGAAGAGCCCCACCGACACCAGCCAGCCGCCGATGATGCCGATCGCGTCGCCGATCAGGGTCAGGACCGGCAGCATCAGGATCGACGCGTTGACCCGCGGCACCACCAGGTACTGGATGGGCTCGGTGGCCATGGCGTAAAGCGCGTCGATCTGCTCGGTGACCCGCATGGTGCCGAGCTCGGCGGCCATCGCCGAGCCGACGCGGCCCGCGACCATGAGGCCGGTGAGCACGGGCGCCAGCTCGCGGGTCAGCGACAGCGCCACCACCGAGCCCACGAAGCCCTCGGCGTGGAAGCGCTCGAAGCCGCGGAAGGTCTGCAGCGCCAGCACCATTCCGGTGAAGAGGCAGGTCAGAAACACGACCGGGATCGAGTCCCAGCCGACGCGCACCATCTGCCGCATCAGCTGGTCGACGTCGAAGGGCCGGCGGAAGGTCCACAGCACCGAGGAGGACATGATGTAGAAGAAGCGTCCGAGCTCGTCGAGAGCGCCGAGCATGGTACGGCCGAAGCGGTCGAGCCAGGCGAGCGGGCCTGCGGAAGCGGCGGTCGCGCTCACCATGGTGCGCCGGCGTCGTCGTGGGCGAAGTCGGCGTTTTCGAAACGGGTGTACTCGTGCTGGAACACCAGGTCGAAATCGCCGATGGGCCCGTTGCGCTGTTTGGCGATGATGAGCTCGGCGTGGCGCGGGTCCTCGGCCTCGCGGTCGTAGACCGACGGCCGGATGATGAACAGCACCACGTCGGCATCCTGCTCGATCGACCCGCTTTCGCGGAGGTCCGAAAGCTGCGGCCGGTGGTCCCCGCCGCGGCGCTCCGGCTGCCGCGACAGCTGCGACAGCACCAGCATCGGCACGTCGAGCTCCTTGGCCACCCCCTTGAGGTTGCGCGAGATCGCGGACACCTCCTCGTTTCGGCTCGAGAAACGGGCGCCGCCGGACATCAGCTGCATGTAGTCCACCATGACCAGATCGAGGCCGTGCTCCTGCTTGAGCCGCCGCGCCTTCGCCGACAGCTCGAGGGCGGTGATGCCGGGGGTGTCGTCGATCCACAGGTCGACCTTGCGCAGCGCCTGGCTCGCCATCTCGAGCTTCGGCCAGTCCGACTTCGCCAGGTAGCCGCCGGAGATCCGCTTCTGATCGACCCGTGCCTCCGCCGACAGCAGCCGCCGCACGAGCTGCTCGGCCGCCATCTCGAGCGAGAAGATCGCCACCTTCATGCCGCCCCGTAGCGCGGCGTGCGCGCAGATGTTGATCCCGAGCGAGGTCTTGCCCATGGAGGGGCGGGCGGCGAGGATGATCAGGTCCTTGCGCTGCAGGCCCGAGGTGAGCTCGTTGAGGCGCACGAAGCCGGTGTCGAGGCCGGTCAGGGTGGACCGGGTCTCGCGGCTCGCCTCGATGTTGGCGAGCTCGGTGTCGGTGAGCTTCTGGATGTGCACGAGGCCGCCGGACAGGGTGTCCTCGGCGATGCGGAAGACGTCGCGCTGGGCTGCCTCGACCGCGTCGCGGGCGTCGCCGTGGTCGAGCGAGCAGGTGGTGAGGATGCTCTGGGCGGCGACGATCAGCCGGCGCTTGACCGACTTGTCGTGGACGATTTCGGCGTAGTGGATGACGTTGGCCACGTCGGGCAGCGCGTCCACCAGCGATGAGAGGTACAGGGCGCCGCCGGCGCTCTCGAGCCGGCCGTGTTCGGCGAGCTGGTTGCGCACCGTCACCAGGTCCGCCGCCTCGCCCTTCTGCCGCAGCTCGAGGCAGGCGCCGTAGATCACGCGGTGGCTGTCGAGGTAGAACTCGTCCTCACGCAGCTTCTCGATGATGTGCAGCATCGAGCTCGGGTCGAGCAGCACCGCGCCGAGCACCGCGCGCTCGGCCTCCGCGTCGTGCGGCATCCGGTCGGCGATCTGGCCGGGACCGGGGACCACGCTGCCGGGGCTTCTGCTGCTCATAGGTCTGACATCCTACCTCAGAAATCCGCGGCGCCCCACCGTCCGCCCGCCCTCGCGCCGCGGATTTCACGGCCCGGCGCCGGGCGCCGGGCCAGCATCGATCACGGCCGTAACCGTTGCAGCTCGGCGAAGACCTCGAGCGCCTCGGCCGCCGGCACCGGTTGTCCGAGCTCCACGCCCTCGTCGCTGGGCAGCACCCAGTTGATCCCGGAGTCGCTGCGCTTCTTGTCCCGGCCGAGATGGGCGGCCACTGCGCCGGCTTCGATGTCCGCGATCGGCGGCAGCGTCCCGAGCACCCGCACCGCGCCCGTCAGCTCCGCCTCGCCGTCTGGCGACAGCGTGCCGCGGCGGCGGCCGAGCCTCGCCGCGGCGAGGAGGCCCCATGCCACGGCCTCACCGTGCAGGAAGCGGCGGTAGGAGGTTGCCGCCTCGAGGGCGTGGCCGAGGGTGTGGCCGAGGTTGAGGGCCGCGCGCTCGTTGCCCTCGCGCTCGTCGGCGCCGACGATCTTCGCCTTGACCGCGAGGCATCGCATCACCAGGGTCTGCCATTGATCGGGCGCCAGGGTCTGAAAGCTCTCGAGCCCGCCGGCCGGCAGGGTCCCGAGGAGCTCGCGGTCGCCGATCCAGGCGGTCTTGATGATTTCCGCGGCGCCCGCCCGCAGCTCCCTCTCGGGCAAAGTGGCGAGGGTGGCGACATCGACGACCACCAGGCGTGGCGGCCAGAAGACGCCCACCAGGTTCTTGCCCTGATCGAGGTTGACCCCGGTCTTGCCGCCCACCGAGGCGTCGACCATGGCCAGCAGGGTTGTCGGAACCGCGAGCCAGTCGATGCCGCGCAGGAAGACGGCGGCCGCGAATCCGACGGTGTCCGAGAGCACGCCGCCGCCGACGGCCGACGCGCTGTCGCCGCGATGCAGGCCGAGGTCGAGCCACCGTCCGAGCAGCGCCTCGACGGTCGGCCAGCGCTTGCCGGGCTCGCCGTCGGGGAGCTCGATCAAGGGCGCTCCAAGCGACGAGGCGGCCGGCCGCCCCCAGAAAGGACCGACCGTGATGTCGCTGACCACGCTGCGCGGGGCCTTCAGGCCCGCTGCCGCGACGATCTCCCGCAGCCGGGCGGCCGCACCCGGCTCGGCGACGACCTCGTAGTCGCCGTGAGCGCTGGCCACGGTCAGGCGTTCCACGGTCCGGCCCTACCTCGGCTGCGGGGGCGCGCCGCCCGCCGGCGCCTCGGCGGCGAGATCGCGGCCGAGGGTCCAGTTGTCGTCGACGACCGGGCGCCAGGGCCGGTTGCGCTCGAGGTAGTCGCCGATCAGGTCGGTCATCTCCGCCGACGAGGCCCACACCACCTCGGCCTCGGCGAGGTGGGGGTAGAGGCCGCCGCCGGCGGCGCGGTAGGAGTTGCAGGCCAGGGTGAAGGTGGCATCGGGGTCGAGCGGCAGGCCGCGGTAGCGCAGGTCGCGGACCCGCGCACCCTCGGGTCGGGTCGGGTCGATGCGGTAGCTCAGCCCGGCCATGCTGTCGACGTTGTAGTGCGGAATGTCGGGATCCGTGAGCAGCGTGCAGCCCCCCTCAGGCGGGCACTCGAGGCCGTCGTAGTAGCGGGCGGCGTGCTCGAGCACGTCGCGCACCTGGGCGCCGCTCACGCGGACCGCGACCAGGGTGTTGGGATAGATGTAGAAGCCGTGGATCCAGCGCCAGCTGATCGGGCCCGGGTCGAGCGGCGGCGCCCGCCAGTTGAGCAGGGCGGCGAGCGAAAGCTCGGCACCCGTAGCTTCCATCTGCACCGCGTGCAGGAGGTCGACCGCGGCGCAGTCCTCGAGCCGGCAGCGGTCCACACGGACCTCGGCGCTGACCTCGCCCACCGGCCCGTCGAGGGCGGCCGCGACCCGCTGCCGGGCGGGCGCGAAGGCGGCGACCATCGCCTCGTCCGCCGGGGCGCCGGCGATCGTCAGATTGGCGCCGCTCCAATCGGTGATGCGCCACCGCCCGCCTTCGGACTCGAGGCGGAGGTCGATCCGGGTCAGGCGGCGGGCGCGCGCCTCGGGCTGCGCGACGATGACCCCGTTGAGCAGCCGCGGGGGGATGTCCCGGTGGGTGTGGCCGGTCAAAAGGAGGTCGACGCCGGGCACCTGGCTGAGCCGCCAGGCGAAGTTCTCGTGCCCGCTCCGGTCGGGCTCGCCGGTCGAGGGGTCGCGCTCGAGCCCGGAGTGGGCGAGCACGATGACCACGTCGCAGCCTTCCTGATCGCGCAGCACTGGCACCCAGCGGCGGGCGGCGTCGTCCATGGGCAGGAACTCGAGCCCGGCGTAGTGCTCAGGCTTCTCCCAGCCGGGGACGTTGGGGGTGATGAGCCCGAGGACCCCGACCCGGAGCGCGCCGGCCTCGAGCACCCGGTACGGCACGAAGGCGGGCTCGTCGGTGCCGGCGCGGACCGCATTGGCGGACAGGAAGGGGAAACCGGCCTGCGCCTCGGCGCGGCGCAGCACCTCGAGCCCGAAGTTGAACTCGTGGTTGCCGACCGCCATCGCCTGGTAGCCCATGCGGTTCATGGCCGCGATGGTCGGGCTCGGCTCGCCCCAGCGTACGTGGACGAACTGCTCGAACGGGGAGCCCTGGATGGTGTCGCCGGAGTCGAGGAGCAGCACCGGGTGCGCGGCCGCGGCGCGGATCGAGGCCACCAACGGCGCCACCTGGGCCAGCGAGCCTCTGTCGGACGGACGGTTGGTGGAGTCGTCGAAGGGCAGCACGCTGCCGTGCACGTCCGAGGTGTGGAGGATGGTCAGCTCGGCGGTGGCCGGGCGTTCGCCGGCGGCGGTGGAAGCTGCGAGCAGCAGGGCCAGCAGGACGGCGGGCACCACGCGCGGCGCGGGGAACAGATCCGGGATGTTCATAGGGGAGAAATCATAGCATCGGCCAGCGGGTGGTCCCGGCTGGAACTGTTGGCACGCGCGGCCGGTCCGCGTATCCTCGGCGCATGATCGATCGATCGCCGCCGCCTCGCGTTGTTCGACCCGTCGCCAGGGGGCGGAGTACGGCATGAGGCGGCTCCGCCTCCTCACCGGCGGCGAGTCGCACGGCCCGCGGCTGACCGCGGTCCTCGAGGGGCTCCCGGCCGGTCTCGCCCTCGAGCGCGAGCTCGTCGACTCGTGGCTCGAGCGCCGCCAGCACGGTTTCGGCCGCGGCGGCCGGCCGCGTATCGAGCGCGACCGCGTGGTGGTGACCGGCGGCCTGCGCGATGGCCGCACCCTGGGCGCGCCCCTGGTGCTCGAGATCGAGAACCTCGACTGGAAGAACTGGTCGGCGGTGATGGACCCCTGGGACGTCGATCCCGAGGCGGCGGCCAAACGGGCGGTCACCCGCCCCCGGCCCGGCCACGCCGACTACTCGGGCGGCGCCGCCACCGACCAGCTGACGGACATGCGCGACGTCCTCGAGCGCTCGTCGGCGCGGGAGACCGCGGCGCGGGTCGCGGCGGGGGCTGTGTGCGGGCAGCTGCTCGCTCGGTATGGCGTCGAGATGCGCTCGGCGGTGCTGCGGGTCGGCCCGCATGCGGTTCTGGAGGGCGCGCCGACCTGGGACGCGCTGGCCGAGGTGCGCCACGACTCGCCGCTGGTGACGCCGCGCCCCGACGACGAGGAGGCGCTGGTGGCGGCGGTCCGCGCCGCTCGGGAGGCGGGTGAGACCATGGGCGGGGTGGTCGGGGCGGTGGTGCGCGGCCTTCCCCCCGGGCTGGGCTCGTACGTGCACTGGGACCGCAAGCTCGACGGCCGGCTGGCGCAGGCCCTGACCTCCATCCACTCGGTCAAGGCCGCGGCCATCGGCGACGGCCTCGAGGTGGCGTCGCTGCTGGGCTCGCAGGCCCACGACCCGTACGTTCTCGCGGACGGTCGCCTCGAGCGCAGCAGCAACCGCGCCGGCGGGCTCGAGGGCGGGGTGACGAACGGCGCGGACCTGGTGGTGCGGGCCTTCTTCAAGCCCATCTCGACCCTGCGCAAGGGCCTGCCCTCCGTCGACCTCGGCACCGGCGAGCCGGGGGCCACTGCCTGGGAGCGCTCGGACGTCACCGCCATCGGCGCCGCGCCGGTGATCGTCGAGGCGATGTCGGCGCTGGTGTTGGCGGACGCCCTGCTCGAGAAGCTCGGCGGCGACGCCATCGCCGACACCGACCGCGCCTGGCAGGCCCTCGCCGAGCGCCTCGCTCCGTGGTGGCAACCGCACACCTCGAAGTTTTGAGTTTTGAGTTTTGAGTTTTGAGTTCCGGAGGCTTGCCGCCACGCCTTGATTTCGTTTTGAGATTTTGCTCGTCGGTTGCCTGACGAGCTGTACAGGCGGAAGACCGGCAACTCGCGCTTGATGCACACGCCCCGCTCGAACGTCTCCTGGGTTGGGCGGGGGATCACTC
This sequence comes from Chondromyces sp., assembly GCA_035466375.1. Lineage (GTDB taxonomy): Bacteria > Acidobacteriota > Thermoanaerobaculia > Thermoanaerobaculales > Sulfomarinibacteraceae > Sulfomarinibacter. Next base: position 256 of record DATIVB010000170.1, on the reverse strand, counting down.
AAAACTCGAAACTCAAAACTCAAAACTGACGGCGTCTTTCAACGACCACTGGCCATCCGTGATGCTGTAGTCTCGAAGCATGAGCGACTCCAACAATCCGATTGCCGTCGTGACGGGGGCGTCGAGCGGGATCGGGGCGGCGACCGCGCGCGCCCTGGCGCGGGAGGGGTGGCGGGTGGTGCTGGTGGCGCGGCGCGCCGATCGCCTGGACGAGCTCGCGGCGGAAATCCGCGTTGCGGGCGGCGAAGGACTGCCG
>DATIVB010000169.1:0-17773 GCA_035466375.1 Chondromyces sp. | reverse complement strand
GGCTTCCTCGAGGATCTTGAGGTAGCTCGAGTATCGGCCCTCGTCGATGGCGCCGGCCTCGACGGCGGTGCGGACCGCGCACTCGGGCTCGACCTGGTGGCTGCAGTCCGCGTACCGACACCCTTCGACATGGCGTGCGATCTCTGGAAACGCCCTCTCGAGCTCCGCGGCGCTGATCTCCCAGACGCCGAACTCTTTGAGGCCCGGCGTGTCGACCACGAAGCCCCCGTAGGGCAGCGGCATCAGCTCCGCCACCGAGGTCGTGTGCCGGCCCTTGCCCGTGCTTTCCGAGAGCTCTCCGACCTTGAGCCGGAAGCCGGGGTAGACGGCGTTGAGGAGGGATGACTTGCCGGCGCCCGAGGGTCCGCAGAAGAGGCTCGTGCGGTCGACCAGGAGCCGTCTGATGGCGCCGAGGCCCCAGCCGGTGCGGGCCGAAACCCGGCGCACCGCGTAACCCAGCGACTCGTACAGGCTCAGCAGGCGTTCGGCCTCGCCGAGACCCTGGTCGACCTTGTTGATGGTGATGACGGCGGCGATGCCGGCGAGCTCGCAGGCGACCAGGAAACGGTCCAGCAGCCCCTGTTTGATCGGCGGCTCGAGCCCGGCGAAGACCAGCAGCGCCTGGTCGACGTTGGCGGCGAGCACCTGGGCGCGGTTCTTCGACGGGGCGCGGCGCAGCAGGCTGTTGCGGCGGGCGTGGACGGCGACGATGACGCCGTCGTCGTTGTGCATCTCCAACGACACCCGGTCGCCGACCACCAGGCGCGCCGCGGATGGGCTGCCCCCTTCCCAGTTCAGGCGCCGCCGCGACGCCACCACCAGGGTCTGGCTGCCGACCTGGACGCGCACCAGGGGCCCGTGCATGGCGATGACGGTGCCCTCCACGATCTCCATCGGTGGCCGAGTATAGCTTCAATCCGAGCGCAGCGGTTGCAGACGCGGGGGGCGGGTGGCGAGCTCGTCGACCGCCTGGCAGAAGCGGGCGAACGCGGGGTAGTCGTCAGGGGCGACGGTCTGGGCGGCGAGCTCGATCTCGAGCACCGAGCGCAGCCCGCCGGCGGACGCGGCGACACGCTCGTTCACCGAGCCCCACCCGGTCTCGAGCAGCCGCGGCGGCCGCTCCCCCACCCGCCAGCCCGGCGGCGGCACGAGCTCGAGCTCCAGACGCCGCCGGATCGGGATCCTCAGCAGCAGCGGGTTCTGGCGCTCCGGCAGGGCCGCGAGCACCGGCACCAGCGGGTTGGACAGCACCAGGCTGCGGCACACCATCTCCGCGCCGTCGGGCTCGCAGGCCCGCGGCGCGACCAGCTCGAGCTCGATCACGGCGCCGCTGCCGGTGCGCTCGACGGCGCCGCGGACCTCGTCCGCGCCGGGAAACAGGCTCGCTGCCATCTGCCGGTAGATCATGCCCGCCTGCTCGTCCGGAACGCTCTCGACGCGCTGCACCAGGTCCTCCGCCTGACCGCCCCGCAGCGGCATGCGGAAGCGGATGCGTGCGTCTCCGGACGCCGCGACCTCGGCCCGGACGAAGACCTCCTCCACCAGGTCCGGGTTGTCGAACCGTGGCAGCCGGTCGAGCAGAGCCACCGGACGCTGCGGCTCGCTCAGCGGCAGCTGCAGACCGTCGGCACCCTGGAAGAACGGGCTGATGTGGCCGACGCCCCGCCGCCCCTCGCGCACGTCCAGCCAGAACTCGTCGGCGCCGTCCGAGACCCGCAGCAGGGCCGCGGGAAAAGCGTCCAACGTCGGCACCTGCAGGTGCCGGCCGCGCTCGTTCCAGGACCGGGTCAGCACCAGGTCGACACTCCAGCCGGCCTCGGCGAGAACCGCGGCGACAATGCCGAGGCGGTTGCCGCGACGCCGCGCGAAGCTTTCGGCGACGGTGCTGCCGAGGTCGATCTCGCGGTCGCCGGCCTCGACGGTGTCGACGAGCGCCGCCATCATCGACTGCAGCCGGGCTTCCGCCGTCTCACCCTCCAACACCGACGACCCCCACGCACGCAGCTCCGGCGAGGTGCGGAGCGCCGCCAGGACGCGGTCGCGGATGATGTCCCCGACGTCCTGCCAGGTCACGCCGAAGCCGTAATTGAGCCACGGCATGAGCTCCTGTGGGGACGGCGAGAACGGCTCGGCGGCCATCGGCGGCACCCCTTCGGCGCGCCAGCTCAACCGTCGCAGCCCGTCCCACTCGCCCTCCTCGCGCTCGAGACCGACGAAGTTCCCGTCCACCTGCAGGTCGACCTCCGGCGGCACCAGCAGCACGTACTCGGAGAGGCCGAAGGCGCGGTCGGGGTCGGCGAAACGGTAGAGGTAGGGCGGCAGGTGGCCGTGTCGCGAGGCGCCGGTCGCCGCCACCTCGGCCACGTACTCCTCCTCGACCAGGTCCCCGGGTTCAACGCCTTCCAGGGCGATGAAGCCGTTGCCTTCGCGCAGCTCGCTCGGGACCACCACCGACCCGTCCGGCTTGAGGATCCGGACCTTGAGCAGGTGCGCGTCGGGCAGGGGCTGCAGCACCGAGGCGCGGCGCACGCCCACCGGCGTGTTGGCGCGGCTCAGCCCGTGGTAGTAGTAGAGGCTCGAGCCGTCGGCGAAGATCCGCTCCACCGCCTGGTCCAGGAGCAGCACCACGTCCACGTCCCGCCCGAGCTCGCGGTAGGTGGCCGCGAAGTCCCGCGCCTCGACCTGGAAGGGTTCGAAAAACGGCGTGTCGCCGGCCCGCCAGGCGAGCGACAGCAGCTGCAGGTTCGAGGGGTGGCGGCCGAGGGCCTGCTCGAGCGCCGTGGCGGCGGCCTCGTCGTCGCCGGCGGCCGCGATCAGGGCGAGCTGGTCCAGCTGACCGAGGTCGCCCCACCGCCGCCGCGCCTCGTCGAGGGCGGTCCGGCCGGCCGTGACATCGCCGTTCTCGAGGTGGAGGCGGATGAGCTGGATGTCGACATCGGGGTTCGACGCCGCGGCCCGGACCCTCTCGATCGCGCCGATCGCATCCTCGACCAGGCAGCTCGATGCGAGATCGCCGATCCACCTCGCGTCGACCGGCTCCGCGGCCGCCAGGGCCTGCAGCAGCCGGCTGCGCTCGCCCCACCTCTCGAGGGCCGACAGGACCTCGAGCCTGAGGCCTGCCACGCTGCGCGCGCCCGGCAGCGCGGACTCGAGCTGCAGGAGATCGTCCTCTCCCTCGCGCGCCCAGCCCTTCCGGACGGCCTCGCGGACCGAGGCCTTCAGCACCCGGACATCGTCACCGTGCTCGGCCATCAGCGCGTCCAGGATCCGCTCGGCGTCCTCGCTACGGCCCTCGCGGACCGCCAGCCCACGCTCGATCAGGCGCGACGCCGGGATCGGCCCGGCCGCACGGACCAGCTGCGTCAGGCGCCGTGCCCGCTCGCCGGCGCCGGCGCCGCCCTCGTCCGTGAACAGCCAGGTCGCCAGGGCGAGCGCCGCCCACGGGTCCTGCGGCTCCGCCTCGAGGGCGCGCTCGACGAAGTGGTGCTCGAGCTCGCGGTCGCCGGCGCCGGCGGCCAGGCGCGCTGCCAGCAGCAGCTCCGGCACCGTCGCCGCAGCCCCCTGCGCGCTTTCGGTCAGACGTCGCGCGGCCGGCGGCCGGGCGATCTCGAGCCGCGACGACGACGACCCCGGGGCCGGCACGTCGTTGATCGTCCGCAGCCCGCCGAGCGCGCTTCCCCGCTCGTCGAGCAGACTCACCCGCACCCGCGGGGAGCCTGGAGAGGCGATCTCGAGCCGCAGACGGTGGGTCCCGGCGGCCAACCGGATCCGATACCAGTTGGCGACAGGGTCCGAGACGCCGCAGTCGCGGCGGCTGTCCGCCCGCTTGCCGTCGAGCTCGAGGTTGAAGGAGCCCTGCGCCTCCACCACCAGCCACCCCTCGACCTCCGCCTCGACCGCGATCGTCCACGCCGCCAGGTACACGCCGTCGACCGACATCGCCATCGGCGGCCCGTAGAACCCGTCTACCGATCCGAAAGGCAGGCGGAACGGGGACGCCGTGTCGTGCCACCGGGTGCCGACCGGTGGCAGGCCGTCATCGGGGGGCACCACCCCCCGCTCCAAATCGAGGGTGCTCAGGACGCCGAAGGGGCCGGCCACCGTCGCCTCACCGAGCGCGCCGTCGGGCGGCGCGGCTTTCAGCTCGGCTTCGATCCGCGCCATGACGAACCCGAGCTCGGGGTCGCGCTCGGAAGCAACCAGCGCCAGCGGCTCCTCGGGCGCCGGGAGGTTGTCGATATTGGCCAGCCACCACATCGCGGCGGCCACTCCGTCGGCGCCGGCAGGGTCGTCGGCGATGGCCGCCAGCGCGAGCTCGCGGGCGCTCTCGAGGTCGAGACGTTGATCGGCCTGCCACACCTCCCACCAGCCGGCGGAAGCCGGCGCCGCCGAGGCGAGGGCGACGGCGAGCCCGACCAGGCACCGCGCGGCCCGCCTCATGGCGACTCCAACCGCCGCCCGAGGTGGCGCTCGACCGTGACCAGGAAATCGCGCAGAGCCGCGACCTCATCGGCCGCTACGAGGCCGCCGACGAAGCGCAGCCCACCCTCGACGCGATAGCCGCTGTCCTCGGCGCTGAAGTCGAGCCGCAGGGACCCGAAGGGAGTCTCGAGATCGAGCGACGGCGGCAGCTCGGCGGGCGGGCGGCCGAGCTCCGCCTCCAGGGTCCACTGCAGCTCGGGCTGCATCGCGGCCACCAGGGGACCGTGGCGCACCCCCCCCGGCATCGCGCTCGAGCTCCATTCCAGCTCTCCCGGGAAGACCCGCACCCCGCCGCTGCTCTGCAGGGCCGTGCGGCCCAGCGAGCCCCGCACCTCGATGAAGGTCGGGTCCCGCCCCGGGAAGATCTGTGATTTCGGCTCCGCGGCGAGCTGGGCGCCGGGGAACTGCTCCTGCAGCCAACGCGCGAAACGCAGCGGCTCGCGGCTGCCCGCGAAACGCGCCCGCCGGGCATCGGCCGCATCGCCCGTGTCCTCGCTGCGGACCGTGACTTCGACCCGGTCCTCCCCCGACCGGCGCAGCACGTAGCTCGCGCGCGTCTGCCCGACGCCGACCACCGGCGTGCTCTGCGGCCGGCTCTGCCGGCCGTCGACCACCAGCACCAGCGCATTCTGATCGGGGGCCGGCGGCGGGAAGAGCGCGTGCCCCGAGGCCGTGCCGTCGAGCCAGAGGTCGTCCTCGGGAAGGTAGGCGATGGCGTGGTTGAAGACCTCGAGGATCGCGAGCTCGTTGCCCACCGGCCCCTGGTCCGAGGTGCGCACCATCGCCATCCGTGCCGGGATCCCGACCGCGTCGTAGAGCGCCACCAGCAGGGCCGCCTTGTCCTTGCAGTCTCCGATCCTGTGGTGGAGCACCCAGTCGGCGGAGAATGGCCGGAAGCGGTGCTCGCCGAACTCGAGGCCGACGTAGCGGATCTCGGTGGTCACGAAGTGGTAGATGCGGGCGATCCGCTCACGCCGGTCGTCCTGCCCTTCGACCAGGCGGCGAGCCGTTTCGGCGACCTCCTCGGACACGCGGACCCGCGGCGCCACGTGGCGCGCGTACCAGTCGGCGAGCCCGCCCCACTGCGGGTGGTTGGAGTACACCAGGTAGGGCGTCACCAGCAGCACGGGGGCCGGAGGCACGTCCTTCGGCACCGCCGGCAGGTCCCGCCAGCTCCAGCTCAGCCGCACCGCGCCGTCGCGTTCGGCACGGCGCGCCGGCTCACCCTCGAGGTGCACCAGCTCCCACGACGGCATGCGGTCAGGCGGCGCCACCAGCTCGAGCTCCATGAGGGCGGTCCGCAGAGCTCCTCCGAGCGGGATCAACCCGCCGTTGTAGGGCCCGGTCTCGTTGCGCTCCTCGGTCTCGGAAAGCACGTACGCGATCTCCACCAGGTCGCCGTCCTCGAAGTCGAGGAATCGCAGCACCCGCAGGCGGGTGTCGTAGTACAGGTTGAACTCCGGCTCCGAGAGGCGGGGCGTGTCGCCGATGCGGGCGGCGATCTCGGAGCCGTCGCGGCGCAGGATCCGCGCCCGCAGCACCCGCAGCCGTTCCGACTCGGCCACGAAGGGCAGCGTGTGGGTGAGCAGATCGCGAGCCTGCTCCGAGGAGCTGACGAGGAAGACCTGCTGGACCCTCTCCTCGGTGAGGTTGGACGGCAGGAAGTGAATCTCCCGATGGTCGAGGACGACCACCGCCGGCTCGCCCGGTCCGGCATCGTCCGCCATCCGCCACAGCGCCTCCTCGGACCGTAACCAACCGAGGTCCTCCGTGGCCTCTCCCAGCAGCTCGAGCAGACGCTGCGCCCGGCGCTCCTGGGGACGCAGCTCGAGCACCGCCCGCGCCAACGCGACCACGCGCTCGCGGTCGCCGCCGACGTTCTCCAGGCGCGCCAGCTCCATCATCAGGTCGACATCGGAAGGCGATCGCTCGAGGCCCTCCTCGAGCACAGCCCGCGCCGCCGGCAGGTCCTCGTCGGCGTGCAGCAGCCGCGCCAGGCGGACCCGCGTCTCCGGCTGGTTCGGGTCCCGTGCCAGCTCGCGGGCGGCGAGGGTCCGCAGGCCCGCACCGTCGCCGCAGCTCTGCGCCAGGCGCTCCTCGAGCTCGCGCAGCGCGCCGTATCCGGGAACCACGGCCGCGAGGTTCCGGACGGCCTCGGCGGCGAGGTCCCAACGACGGCTCCGCTCGGAGACCTCGGCCAGGGCCAGGTTCACGGTCACGCTGTGCGGGTGGTCCCGCGCCAGGGCGGCCATCGCCGGCAGGACCAGCGGCCCCCACAGCTCGGAATCGAGCTCGAGCGCGACAGCCTGCACCGCCGGGTCTCCGGCCGAGAAGTCATGGAGCAGGGCCCATGCCTCCTCGAAGAGACGGCGTTCGCCGTACCAGCGGGCGAGCTCGATCCGCGCCCACACCAGATCCGGATCGGCGGCGACGGCGTCCGCGAGCAGCTCGCGGGCGAGGCCCGGCTCGGTGGTGTCCAGAAACTCCAACAACCTCGCTTCGCCCGGCGCCTCGCTCCGCGCCGCGCGGCACGCCGCGCGCACCCCGCCGCCGCCGATCGGCTGCGGCCGCCGGTCGACGAGGTAGGCCGCCAGGGCCACCGTCGCCCCCGGCTCCCCGGCCGCCACCGCGCGGCGGATCTCGGTCTCGAGGTCGCGCACCGGCGGCGGCTCGGGGCCCGCCGCCGACATCGGAGCCGGGGCCTCGACGAGCTCGGAGACGCCGTCGAGCGGCGAGCCGTCGGGGCGCGTGAGGCGCGCCCGCAGCCACCAGCTCCGGCTCTCGGAAGCGACCGCCACCACCACCGAGTTGCGGCCCGCCCGCAGCCACGCGCCGCCGGCGGCCTGGTCCTCGCCCCGCTCCAGCGGCTGCGCAGTGGTCAGGACCTCGCGGCCGTTGACCCACACCCGCGCCGCCTGCGCGGCGCCGACGCGGACCGCGACCGGCTGCTCCTCGGCGCTCACGACCGTGGTCGCGAGATAGGCCATCTGCCGCTGCGGCGGCCACGCGAGGCCGGCGAGCCGCACCCACCCGAGCGGGTCGGTTCCCGGCACCGCCCGCCACGCGGTGTCGGCCGGAGGCGGCGTCGCGAGACGCTCGAAATCGGCGAGCTCCTCGAGGGCCTGCGGGCCGGAGAACCACCACCCCACCAGGCCGCCCATGGTCCGGAAGAGCTCTCTCGCCGCGGCGTCGCGGCCGCGGTCGAGCTCGGCCCGCGAGCGCAGCAGGCGGACCTCGTCGGCCATCAGGGGGTCGATCGGGCGTGCGCCGGCGAGCCGGTCGAGCCGCCGCTCGACGAGCCGCCAGTCCGTCTGCGTCGCCCTCCAGGCGAAGGCGAAGACGAGGTGGTGGTAGTCGACCGCGCCGAGGCCGCCCTCGACCGCCGACTCCACGTGCCCCTGCACGCGCTGGTCGACCGCGCCCGCCGCCGCCACGGCCGGCCACAACAGGCACAGCAGAACGGCCCGGGCCGCGAGAGTGCGCAGCCTCATCAGCAGTGGTGTGCCGGCAGGCCGGGTCCGGGTACGGCGTTCGATCGGTCGCACCGACCGAGTATGGCAGATCACCCGGGATGCCGCTCTGCCACGTCGATCTTCGGCACGACACCGCACGGCGGCGACCGAGGCTCTCAGCCGACCAGCGACACCAGCTCCGTCAGGCTTTCGATGCAGCGGTAGGACCGGCGGTCGAACAGGCCCCGACGGTCGATCAGGGCGGCCTCGAGGCCGGCATTCTCGGCGCCCGAGTAGTCCTCGAGCGGCGAGTCGCCGACGTGCAACGTGCGCTCGCCCGCCACCCCGAGCTGCTCGAGGGTTCGGGTGAAGATCGCGGGCGCCGGCTTTTCGACGCCTGCGATCGAGGACACCGTCACCACGTGGAAGCGGTCGATCAGGTCGAGGCCACGCAGGATTCCGGGCAGCCGCCGGTCCCAGTTGGAGATGACGGCCAGCCTGAGGCCGCGGCCGGCCAGCTCGTCCAGGGCCGCGGTGGCGCCCGGGTACGTCCGCCACACGCGGGGCTCGGAGAAGGTCCTGTAGAGGTCGTCGAGGAGCGGCTCCCAGGGCGCCTCGTGATCGAGGCGGGCCAGGACCTCGCGCACGAACCCGCCCCACCAGGCGCGTTCGCCGCCGGCAACCGAGCTGTAGCGGTCCTCCCCGGGCGCGCTGCGGCGCTGCATCTCGGCCCACGCCTCCTGGAACACCGGGCCGACGTCCTCGGCCTCGACGGCACGGCCGTAGCGGCTGAGGTGGGTCGCGTAGATCTCGGACGGGCTCGGATCGCTGTACAGGAGCGTACCACCGACGTCGAAGCTGACTGCAGCGTAGCCGGCGCGAATCACAGGATGAGGATAACGGATCCAATTGTGTGCTTGGCACGCCGCGGGTATGGGTCGGGGACGAAACTGCGATCGGGATCGGACGGCTCGACCCGTCCTTCCGGTTACCGGCGGGTGGGCGGGAGAGAACGTTCGAACGTGGAACCTTCGGCTCATCCGGAAAACTGTGAGATGGGTAATAGTTGAATTCGGAATTAGGAATTAGGAATTCGGAATGCCGCCCGCCCGCCCATTTCGAATTTCGGATTTCGGATTTCGGATTTCCACCCGCCCGCCCGGTCTCATAGTTTGAACGTTCCACGTTTGAACGTTCCGTCCACCCGCCCACGGAGCCTGCGGCGTTGCGGGTCCACACGAAGGCAGGGGCAGGAGCAGGGGCAGGAGCAGTGGCAGCGGCAGTGGCGGAGTCAGTGGCAGCTGCAGTGGACAGCGACAGCTCCCGACCGCAGCACGCATCGTCATCGCGGATGGAAGAGCCTGCAGGTGGTCGAGGCCCACCCGCCCGAGGCTGAACCACCAAGGCATCAAGATATTCACGAAGAGAATCCTTGGTGGCTTTCTTGGTGTCTTGGTGCCTTCGTGGTTGCGACGGTTCGCGCCGACGCCTCGAAAGGCGACGGTCTCTGGATATGTGCGACTCGGCTTGGCCATGCCGCGGTCGCGATGCCTGCTCGCGGCCACGGACGCGGCCCTCTGACACTGAAACTGTCACTGAAACTGCCACTGAAACTGCCACTGTCATCTGCCACTGTCACTGAAGCTGAATCCGAGACGGAGTCGGGATCGGGATCGGGATCGGGATTGGGATCGGAAAAGGCTAAGATGGCTGCATGCTTCATGCCGTGATCATGGCCGGCGGCTCCGGCACCAGATTCTGGCCGGCCTCGCGCCGGACCCGACCCAAACAGCTGCTGTCCCTCATCAGCGACGAGCCGTTGCTGCGGGTGACCCGCGACCGACTCGGCGAGCTCGTGTCCGCCGACCGCACCTGGGTGGTGACGACCCGCGACACCGCCGGGGCAACGCGCGCCCTGCTGCCCGAGCTTCCGGAGCGCAACATCCTCGCCGAACCCGTGGGCCGCAACACGGCCGCCTGTGCCGGCCTCGCCGCGATCGCCGTGCTCGCCGCGGACCCCGAGGCGGTGTGCGTCGTGCTGCCGGCCGACCACCTGATCTCCGACGCGGCCCGCTTCCGCTCCGCCATCACGGCCGGCGCGGCGCTGGTCGCGCACGACGGCGGGCTGCTCACCTTCGGCATCACGCCGACCCGCGCCGAGACCGGCTACGGCTACCTCGAGCTCGGCGCCGCCCACGCTCGGGACGGTGAGTGGACGATCCACCGCCTGCTGCGCTTCGTTGAGAAGCCCGATCTCGAGACCGCGCGGCGATACGCCGCCGGCGGACGCTTCCTGTGGAATGCCGGGATCTTCGCGTGGCGGGCGCGGGACCTGCTGGCGGCGATCGACCGCCACCTGCCGGCGCTCGGTGAGGGCCTGGCGACGATCGCGGACTCGTGGTCCGGCCCCGGGGCGGCCGCAGCGCTGGCCGAGATCTACCCGGGGCTGCCCGCCACCTCGATCGACTTCGGGATCATGGAGCGGGCCGCGGACTGCTGGGTCATGCCGGTGGACTTTCCGTGGTCGGACGTCGGCTCGTGGTCGGCCCTGGCCGGCGAGCTGCCGGCGGACGGCGGCGCCAACGCCCTCCGGGGCCGGGTGGCGACCCTCGACGCCGCCGGCAACGTGCTCGTCAGCACGGGTCCGGTGGTGGCCGCGATCGGAGTCAGCGACCTGGTGGTGGTGGCCACCCCCGATGCGGTGCTGGTGGTGCCCAAAGAACAGGCGCAGCGGGTCAAGGAGATCGTCGAGCAGTTGCGTGAGCGCGGCTGGGAGGACGTGCTTTAAGCCGCCGGCAGCCACCGTCGGTGATTCACGCGCTCGGTGTGTTCGGGCGCGGCGGGTGGAAACGTTCGAACGTTCGAACGTTCAACGTTCAAACGTTTCTCCGGGAGTGCTGCGCGGTCTCTACTTTTTTTCGCGGAGCCCGTACTGCTCGAGCTTGCGGTACAGGGTCGAGCGGCCGATGCCGAGCTCGCGCGCGACGTCGGACAGGTTGCCGCGGTTCGTTTCCATGGCGCGCACGATGGCCTCGCGCTCGAGGTCCTCGAGGCTCTTCGAGGCGGCCGCTGCGACCGGCGTCGGCGAGGCCTCTGGTGCGGCCGGGTCGGCTCCGGCGGCGATCGCCGGCGGCAGATCATCGAGGGTGAGCTCGAGGCCGGCCGAGACCAGCAGGGTGCGGTGGATCACGTTCTCGAGCTCGCGCACGTTGCCCGGCCAGCCGTGCTCCATCAGCGCCTCCATGGCCCGGGACTCGACCCGCGTCACACGCTTGCCGGCGTCGCGCGCGTGCTTCTCCAGGAAGTGCTCGACCAGGAGCGGAATGTCCTCGCGCCGGTCGCGCAGCGGCGGCAGTGCGATCGGGAACACCACCAGGCGGTAGAAGAGGTCCTGGCGGAACGCTCCCTCGGCGACCATATTCGCGAGGTCGCGGTTGGAGGCCGAGATCACCCGCACGTCGAGCGCGATGGTCTCGGTGCCGCCGACCCGCTGCAGGACCCGCTCCTGCAGCACCCGCAGCAGGCGTGCCTGGGCCGAGGGCGACATCTCGCCGATCTCGTCGAGGAAGATGGTGCCCTTGGACGCCTGCTCGAACTTGCCGGGGTGGGTGGCCACGGCGCCGGTGAAGGCGCCCTTCTCGTGGCCGAAGAGCTCGCTCTCCTGCAGGCCCTCGGGGATCGCCGCGCAGTTGACGTCGATGAACGGCCCGTCGGAGCGCAGCGACGCGTAGTGGATGGCCTTGGCCACCAGCTCCTTGCCGGTGCCGCTCTCTCCGGCGATGAAGACCGTGATCTCCGACTCGAGGACCTTCTCGACCTGGTCGTAGACCTTGCGCATGGCCGCCGACGAGCCGACGATGTTGCGCAGGTGGTAGCGGTCCGACAGCTCGCCCTTGAGGCGCGCGACCTCTTTTTCCAGGTTGCCGTGGGCGAGGGCGCGGCCCAGGGTGGTCAGCAGACGCTCCTGGTCGACCGGTTTGACGAGGTAGTCGTAAGCGCCGAGCTTGGTCACCTCGACGGCACGGCGAATGTCGTTGTCGGCGGTGATCATGACCACCGGCAGCCCCGGGAAACGCCGCAGCAGCTCCTTGAGCACCTGCACGCCGTCGATCTCGGGCATCATCAGATCGAGAAGGACCGCGTCCGGCGGCCGTGCGGAGTGGGTCAGGACCTCGGCCCCGGAAGAAAAGGAATCGACCTTGTAACCGGCACCGGTGACGATGAAGGAGAGCAGCTCCCGGATCGCCGGGTCGTCGTCCACCACCCAGATCATGTTGCCGGCCGCCATTGCCACTCAGTGTAACGGAAATCGGCGGCGGTGGGGGCCGCTGCGGCAGCAGTGCCCGGGTCCGCACGGGCGCGCCCGCGGGTTTCGAGCGCGGTTGGAAGCCTCAGCCGGCGCCGATCGCCTCCGCCAGCCACACCGAGACCGCTTCGAAGGCCAGGTCGCCGCGCAGGGCGCGCTCCACCGGGCCTGCCGCAGCCAGGGCCTCGACGAGCTCGGCGTCACCGTAGCGCCCGGCCCCTTTGAAAAAACCACCGAGCCGGAACATGGACAGCGGTTTCGAGCCCGCGCGCATCAGCGGCGACGGCGCGTCGGCCTCGAGGCGGGCCACCAGTGCCGGCCCAACCCGCTTGCTGAAGCGCTGCGGGTACCACCACCTGTCGCCCGTGCGCTCCGGCGCCATCTCGTCGGCGAAGCCCGACGAGGCCGCCACCCGCCGCAGGTAGAGCAGCTGCTGCAGCGTCGTCACGGCTCGGGAGAACACCATCTGAGGCACCCTGTCGTTGTCGACCGCCTGGCCGTTCCAGTCCCGCACCTGCAGGCTGCCCCGGGCGGCGGCCATGAGGTCCAGGACCGGAGCGACCCGGCGGCCGAAGATCGCGTCATCGACCACCTCGATCGAACGTTCGCGAGGGAAGCTGAGCGCCCGCACCAACTCCTCGTCGATTCGGCCGTCGCTGCTCGCGGCGGCGAGCTTGCGGACCTCGGAGGCGAGCGCCCTGGGTGCGAAGCCGAGGCGCTCGAACAGCAACTTCCGGGCGGCCGGCGCGAAGTCGATCCCGCCCGCCGTCCGTTCCAGAAGGGCGTCGAGCAGCCGCTCCTGGTCCTTGGAAAGCAGCAGGTCCTCCCAGGGCTTGGGGGCATCCGGGGTGGGCTGCCAGTGCAGCTCGCCGTGCTTCTCGACGGCCGACGCCAGGGCGCCCTTGGGTTTGGCGTGGCAGCAGGCACCCATCACCAGCGCGATCCCGTCCGCGACGCCGCTTTCGAGCACCTGCACCAGGGCGGTCGCGTCCACCACCGCCGGCTTTGCCGCGATCCTCGGCTGCTTCTGCGCCGGCACGTCGAGCCACGACGCGATCTCGGGCGCCACCAGGATCCGCTGCGCGGCGAACAGGGACGGCGAGCAGAGCTCGACCGCGAGCTCTTCGGGGGTGACGGCTGCGCCCAGGACCTCGGGCTCCGCGCCCTCGGGCGGTGCTCGGAGGGATTCGACGACGGCGTCGACCTCGAGCTCCAGCAGGTAGTCGTCGGGCGACGCGACGAGGTGGACCGGGCTCACGGCTCAGACGCGTCAGCCGACCGCACGCGCCGCCTCAGATCTCTCCCCGGTCCTGGAGCTCCTGGCACTCGATGCAGTGGCGGGCCCACGGCACCGCGTCCAGCCGGCCGGTCTGGACCTTCTTGCCGCACTCGAGACAGACGCCGTAGTTGCCCGCCTCCATCCGGTCGAGCGCGTCGTCGACGCGGCGCAGCATGTCGCGCTCACCGGCGGTCAGTTGGTAGCTGAGGTCTCGAATGACCGTCGACAGTGCCCGATCACCGAGGTCGGGCGCTTCCTGGTCGTCGCTCTCATGCTCGCTGCTGCGCGCCGCACGGACCCGGGCGAGGAGCTCCTCCCGCTTGGCTTCGAGGAGCTTGCGATAGCGTGTCATCTGGCGTTTGTTCATGTGCTCTGCCTCCGGTGGCGGCCCGCTCTGCCGCCCGCAGGGGTACAACCATCGCCTCCCGACGACGACCGTCCCTCATTGTACGACGTCTCGGTGATAGGAGCCACCGCCGAGAATCCGGGTGGCCCGGAAGAGCTGCTCCCAGAGCACCAGGCGGGCCAACAGGTGGGGCAGGGTGAGGTCGCTCAGCGACAGCTGCTCCTCGGCCCGATCGGCAAATCCCCGGTCGAGCCCGAGGTCGCTGCCCACGGCGAACAGCACGCCCGGCACCCCCCTGTCGGCGCAACCGGCCAGCCAGTGCGCGAATCCGGGGCTGTCGAAACGCCGCCCGCGCTCGTCGAGGGCGACCACGAGCCACCCCGGCTCGGCGGCCCGCTCGAGCAGCTCCCGCTCGCGGCGCAGCGCCCGGGCCGGGTCACGGTCGCGCCCGTCGGAGGCCGGACGCAGCGGCCGGTCCTCGGCCGGCCAGCGCCGCGAGACCTGGCGACGGTAGCTCTCGACCTCCGACTCGAAGGGGCTCGTCGCGGGTCGACCGAGCCACGCCACGCGCAGCTTCACGAGCCGGCGGCCTCAGCGATGCCGAGCTCGGCGCCCTCGATGCGCACCGCATCGCCCCACAGGCTCTCGAGACCGTAGTAGGCGCGGCGCTCCTCGGTGAAGATGTGGACGACGACGTCGCCGTAGTCCATCAGCACCCACTCCGACTGCCGTTCGCCCTCGACGTGCAGCGGCTTGCGCCCTTCGTCGCGGAGCTGCCGCTGGACCTCGTCGGCGATCGCCCCGACCTGACGGTGACTGCCCCCGGAGCAGATCAGCAACCCGTCGGCATAGGACGTCAGAGCCGACACCTCGAGGCCGACGATCTGGAACGCCTTCTTGTCCGCGGCCGCGCGGGCGGCGGTACGGATGGCCGCCAGCACCCGGTCGTCCGACATCACGACTCCACGTCCGCGGCGGACGCGTACAGCCGGTACTTCTCGATGTACGAGTGAACCTCGTGCGGCACCAGCTCGCGGATCGGCAGCCCGCGGCTCTGGCGGATCCTGATCGAAGTGCCCGAGATCGGGAAGGGTTCGTGGTTGAGCAGGTACACGGTCAGCTCCTCGGGGTCGGCAACCTCGGCGAAGACCTCGATCTCGCGCATCGTGGGAAGCAGCCGCTGCGGCACCTTGGCGGCGAGCTCCTCGCCCCACATGTGGGCGCGGTGCAGGACCACCAGGTGGACCGAGTCCACCAGGTCCTGCCAGCGCTCCCAGGACTCGATCTGCGAGAACGAGTCGGAGCCGAGAATGAAGTACAACGTGGCGTCCGGGAATCTCTCGCGGAAGCGTGCCACCGTCTGCACCGAGAACGTCGGTTTGTCGGCGAACACCTCGTCGTCGGAGGCGAAGAAGTTCTCGTAGGGCAGGGTCGCCATCGCCACCATCGCCAGACGGTGGGTGACCGGGGTCAGCGGCGCCGCGTTCTTGTGCGGCGGCGACCCGGCCGGAACGAAGTACACAGCCTCGAAGTGGAAGGTCTCCTGGGCTCGCACCACCGGCACGAGGTGGCCGAGGTGGAACGGATCGAAGCTTCCGCCGTAGATCGCGATGCGCCTTTTCATGGCGTCTCCCTTGCCTCCTCCACGAGCTCGAACAGCACTCCGAGCAGCTGCTCGAGGCCTTCCCCGGTGACCGCCGAGATCGCGAGCCACCTGGCGCCGTGGTCCGCGCCCGCAGCCGCCAGCTCGGCCAGCTTCGCCTCGCGGTCCGCGGCCGCGTCGAGCTTGGTTCCGACCAGCAGCCACGGCCGCAGCTCGAGCGCCACCGGGTGCGCCTCGAGCTCTCGGCGAATGGTATCAATCTGCTGCGCGAGCGCGGCCTCGGCCGACAGGTCGACCAGCTGCGCGAGCAGCGGGCAGCGCTCCACGTGGCGCAGGAACTGGATGCCCAGGCCGGCGCCCTCGTGGGCGCCCTCGATGAGGCCCGGGATGTCGGCCATGACCAGGGTCCGGAGCTCGTCGCCCGGCGCGGCCACCACCCCGAGGTGCGGCTCCACGGTGGTGAACGGATAATCGGCCACCTTCGGCCGCGCCGCCGACAGCCGCGCCAGGAGGGTCGACTTGCCGGCATTCGGCAGCCCCACCAGGCCGACGTCGGCGAGCAGCTTGAGCTCGAAGGCGAGCTCGCGCTCCTCTCCGGGCTCGCCGTCCTCGGCGGTCCGCGGCGCCTGGTTGGTCGAGGTCGCGAAGCGCGCGTTGCCGCGGCCGCCGCGGCCGCCGCGGGCCACCACCAGCTCCTGCCCGTGCTCCACCAGGTCTCCGAGCAGCGCTCCCGAATCGGCGTCCATCACCACGGTGCCGGGCGGCACGGCGAGCACCGCATGGCTCCCCTTGCCGCCGGTCTTGTTGGAACCACGGCCGTGGCGACCGCGCTCCGCGCGTACGTGGCGCCGGTGGTGCAGGTGCAGCAAGGTGTTGAGGCCGGGATCGACGATCAGGATCACGTCACCGCCACGGCCGCCGTCGCCGCCATCCGGCCCGCCCCGCGGCACGAACTTCTCGCGCCGGAACGAGATGCAGCCGTTGCCGCCGGCGCCCGCGCGCACCCGGACCAGGGCCGAGTCGATCAGCACGCCGCACCGCGCCGGTCGCGCACGACCGGACTGCGCCGCGCCGGCCTGCGCGAGCGCTCGATTCGGGATGTCATGGTTCTGGTGTCAGTTGATGACGATGCTGATGAACCGGCCCATGCGGCCGCGGTTCTGGAACTTGACCTGGCCCGTTGCGGTCGCGAACAAGGTGTCGTCGCTGCCCCGCCCGACGTTGACACCGGGCTTGAAGCGGGTGCCGCGCTGGCGTACGAGGATGGTCCCCGAGCTCACGGTCTGGCCGTCTCCGACCTTGGTGCCGAGCCTCTGTGACTGCGAGTCGCGCCCGTTGCGGCTCGATCCCTGTCCTTTTTTGTGCGCCATGGTGTCCCCCTAGGCCTCGATCGTCTCGACCCGGACCCGGTAGTAATCCTGGCGGTGGCCCTGGGTCTTCTTGTAGCCCTTGCGGCGCTTCTTCTTGAAGACGATGATCTTGTCACCGCGCTCGGCAGCCACCACCTGGCCGCGCACCAGCGCGCCCTCGACGGTGGGACGGCCCACGCGAACGGCGTCGCCCTGGCTGACCAGCATCACCCGCTCGAACACCAGGGCGTCGCCCTGGCCGAGATCGGGCTGGGTCCGTTCCACCAGCAGCTCGTCGCCCGGGCTCACCCGGTACTGCTTGCCGCCGTGCTCCACGATTGCATAATCCGTCATGCCACACCTCTCCCCTGCACAAAGGGGCAGTACTTCTACCAGACACGGCACTTGCTGTCAACACGCGGCCCCCGTCCGCGCCGCCCTCCCGGGAGCAGGGATCAGGGAGCAAGGAGCAGGTTCTGCGCATCTCCGCCGCGTGGCCTCCCCGGGAGGTCTATAGCCCTGCTGAGGCGTGTTGGCGAGCGACGGGCATGCGGCCAGGCCAGCTGCTGCACCATGTCCGTCCCGATCCCGATCCCGAGCCCGTTCCCGTTGCCGTTACCGATACCAAACACGTCCTGGGAGGGAGAGCGTCATGTTCTTCGACGTCGAGAAGCTCGACGTGCACCGGGCTAGGCTAAATATTGTAGGACGATGACGTCCTGGCTCGAGGGCGAGACCGTCTCCTTCATAGAGTCGCCATGCTGACATCGTTGGCGAGGTCGATCGCTGAGCAGAAACGGGATCTTCGGTAAGGGTAAGGGTAACGGGCTCGGGCTCGGGCTTGATCCTCAGGTCATGTTCGCGCCGATGCCGGGGGGGCGGGCGGGACTTCCGAATTCCGAATTTTGAATTCCGAATTCCTAATTCCTGATCCGTGGTTCCCGGTTCGCCCCCGG
>DATIVB010000168.1:0-9381 GCA_035466375.1 Chondromyces sp. | reverse complement strand
GGGGACCGACGTGAATTTCCAAGGGTGGGTGGGCGGGGGGCGGGGGCGGGACGCGGTCCGACCGAGGAGATGGGTAACAGTGAAACCGGGTACATAGGTAACACATGGATTGGTTCGTCGTCGAGCCTGTGGGAGCTGCGGGAAGGTGGCTTGCCGCAGGCGAAGCGGCTTTCCGCAGATCCGGCGGCGCGAGGCCGGATGGCCGCGATCGTAGATCGCGGACGGCGGGCGTTCGGGCGCGGACTCGGGCGCGGAAGCGGACGCGGGTAGACTGGCGGCATGAACGAGAAGAAAAATCGCGAGACGCTGTATCTGATCGACGGGCCGAACATGGCGTTCCGGGCGTTCTTCGCCATCGGCGGCATGACGAACTCGCAGGGGCTGCCCACCAACGCCCTCTTCGGCTTCACCAACATGCTGCTGAAGCTGATCCGCGAGCACCGTCCCGACTACCTGGCTGTCGTGTGGGATCCCGAGGGCGGCAGCTTCCGCGACACCGTCTTCCCCGATTACAAGGGGACCCGCCCCGACATGCCCGACGCCCTGAGTCTCCAGATGCCGCACTTCGAGCGCATCGCCGAGGCCTTCGACCTGCCCTTCCTGTGCCTCGAGGGCTTCGAGGCCGACGACGTGATGGCGACCCTCGCGAGGCGCCACGAGGCCGAGCTCGACGTCGTGCTGGTGAGCTCGGACAAGGACCTCATGCAGCTGGTGTCGGACGGCGTCACGCTCTACGACTCGATGAAGGACCGCCGGATCTCGTTCGCCGAGGTCGAGGAGAAGTTCGGCTGCCCACCGGAGCTGGTGCCCGACGCCCTCGGCATCTGGGGCGACTCGTCGGACAACATCCCCGGCGTCAAGGGGATCGGCGAGAAGGGCGTCAAGGCCCTGCTCGCGAAGTGGCGCGGCCTCGACGACATCTACGCCCACCTCGACGAGGTGACGCCGCCGGGGACCCGGGCCAAGCTCGAGCAGGGCCGCGAGCAGGCCTATTTGTCGCGGGATCTCGCCACCGTCCGCACCGACGCACCGGTGGACGTGAGCCTCGAGGCGCTCGCCCTCCACTTTCCTCCCCCCGAGGACCGGGCCCAGGAGCTCTTCACCGAGCTCGAGTTCCGCTCGCTCCTGAAGCAGTTCGGCGGCGAGATGGCGGCGGTCGACCGCGGCGCCTACCGGCTGGTGGGCACCGAGGCGGAGCTCGAGGAGCTGCTCGCGGCGCTCGCCGCCGCCCCCCGCTTCGCGCTCGACACCGAGACCACGTCGCTCGACGCGATGCAGGCGGACCTGGTGGGGCTCTCGTTCTGCGCCGACGACGAGGTCGCCTGGTACGTGCCGGTGGGCCACACGACCGGCGAGCCCCAGCTCCCCATGGACACGGTTCGCGACGCGCTCGCTCCCCTGCTCCGGGACCCGGCCGTCGGCAAGCTCGGGCAGCACCTCAAGTACGATTTCAAGGTGCTCGCACGCCACGGGTTCGAGCTTGCGGGCATCGACGGCGACACCCTCCTCGCCGACTACCTCCTGAGCCCCGACCGGCGCTCGCACAAGCTCGACGACCTGGCTCTGATCCACCTCGGACACCGCATGATCCCGTACTCGGAGGCCGTCGAGGGCCGCACCTCCTTCGCCGAGGTGCCGCTCGCAACCGCGCGCGACTACGCTGCCGAGGACGCCCACATCGCCTGGCTGCTCGACCGCAAGCTGGTCTCAGCCCTCGAGACCGAGGGCCTCGACGGGCTGTACCGCGGTCTCGAGCTGCCGCTGATCACGGTGCTCGCGCGAATGGAGATCAACGGCATCGCAGTCGACCGCGAGATCCTCACGCAGCTCGGAGAGGAGCTCGGGGCGGGCATCGCCGAGGCCGAGGCCCGCTGCTACGAGGCGGCGGGCCGCGAGTTCACGATCGGCTCGGTCAAGCAGCTGCGAGAGATCCTCTTCGACATCCTCGGGCTGCCCGTCCTGAAGAAGACCAAGACCGGTCCCTCCACCGACGAGCAGGTGCTTTCGGAGCTCGCCCTGCAGCACCCGTTGCCGCAGGCGATCCTCGACTACCGGTCGCTGGTCAAGCTCAAGAACACCTACGTCGACCCCCTGCCCGGCCTGATCAACCCGGCGACCGGCCGCATCCACACCAACTTCTCGCAGACCACCGCCGCCACCGGCCGCCTCGCCTCCACCGAGCCCAACCTGCAGAACATCCCGGTGCGCACCCCCGAGGGGCGGCGGATCCGCACCGCCTTCGTCGCGCCGCCGGGTAGGGTCCTGCTCGCCGCCGACTACTCACAGGTCGAGCTGCGCATCCTCGCCCACCTGTGCGGCGGCACGGGCGGCTTCGCGGACGCCTTCGCCCGCGGCGCGGACGTCCACGCCGAGACCGCCGCCGGGCTCTTCGAGGTCGACTCCGGATCGGTGACGCGGCAGATGCGGAGCATCGCCAAGGCGGTCAACTTCGGCATCATCTACGGGCAGAGCGCCTTCGGCCTCGCCCAGACCCAACGCATCCCGCGGGCCGACGCCGCCGCCTACATCAAGCGCTACAAGGAGCGCTTCCCCGAGATCGAGGACTACCGCCAACGCACCCTCGCGGAGGCCGCGGAGAAGGGTTACGTCGAGACCCTGATGGGGCGGCGGCGGCCGGTGCCGGACCTGGCGAGCGGCAACTTCGCCGCCCGCGCGGCCGCCGAACGGGTGGCCGTCAACACGCCGGTCCAGGGCAGCGCCGCCGATCTCATCAAGAAAGCCATGCTGGCGGTGGACGCGCGCCTGCGGGCCGAGTTTCCGGGCCAGCTCATGCTGCTGCAGGTCCACGACGAGCTGCTGCTCGAGGTCGACGAAGATCGGGCCGGCGACATCGGCGAGATGGTGCGTGAGGAGATGTGTTCGGCCATCGAGCTGAAGGTGCCGCTGGTGGTCGACCTGGGAGTGGGGCGGAGCTGGGAGGAAGCGCACTGACGAATTCGGAATGAAGAATTAGGAATTCGGAATTCCCAGCCACCCACCCATTTCGGATTTCGGATTTCGGATTTCCGCCCACCCGCCCAGTTGAACCACAGAGGCACAGAGAACACAGAGTAACCACAGAGAGAGATCATGACCTCGCAACATGATGATCTCTGGATGGTCCTGCGATGGGGGTCGAAAAACCCTCGGTGCGGCTCTGTGCCCTCTGTGCCTCCGTGGTTCAAAGGACTCATCAATCGGTGTGAACGACCCGGAGGTGGCCGGGCCGCCCTCAAGCCGCCTGCTCGCTGCCTCGGTCGCTGTCGCGGTCGCTGCCCTCTGAATCTGTAGCTGCCAGTGCCATCTGCCGCTGTCACTGCAACTGAATCCGGGCACGGGAATGGAGACGGGCACGGGTTGTATCCGCTGCCTCTATCTCACGAAATTCCGGATGAGTCCCAATCTCCAGCCACCCGCCCGCAACGTTCTGCCGCGGTTGACGCGGGCAGGGTTCGGGCGTAGGGTCGGCGCCACGGAGCGGTCACCGAACGGTGCTCGAGGGAAGCCGGTGGAAATCCGGCGCGGCCCCCGCCACTGTCACCGGGGACGCACCGCTCACGGGTGGGTCAGGACCAGAGGGCCCATCCAGCCACTGGCCGGGCAGGTCCGCACGGGCCGACCGGCTGGGAAGGCGAGCGGTCGCGGTTGATCCGGGAGCCAGGAGACCTACCGTTCCGATGCGAGGAAACGGGAGGTTTCGAATGTCGATCGATCGCTGCTCCACCCTTCGCTCCGGCGCCCTGGCCACGATCCTGATCACAGCCGCGGGCTGGTCCTGGGCGCAGGTCGCGCCCCAGTACTGGCAGGCGGCCGCACCGCCCTTCACCGGCGAGCTGACGGTCACCGCCACCGGGGTCGCAACCGCCGTCGAGGAGGCCCCCACCGCGGTCACGGTCATCACCCGCGACGAGATGGACGACGCGCAGGCGGACTCCGTGGACGACATGCTGCGCCGCGTGCCCGGCCTGGCGGTGGTGGGTTCCGGGGACGAGGGCAAGGCCGTGTCGGTCTTCACTCGCGGCACGGCATCCACTCAGACCCTGGTGATGCTCGACGGCGTACGGCTCAACTCGCCGTACTTCGGGGGCTTCGACTGGAGCCGCCTCACCACCGGCGGGGTCCAGCAGGTGGAGGTCGCACGAGGCCCCTACTCTGCTCTCTGGGGAGCGGACGCGGTGGGCGGCGTCATCAACGTGATACCCGTGCGCGCCGGCGACGGCTTCGACGGCCGCTTCTTCGGCGAGGCCGGCAGCGACTCCTGGCAGCGGTTCGAAGCCGAGGCCGGTTGGGGGGGCGAGTCCTTCGACGTCTACGTTTCGGGTGCCGACCGCAGCGGCGACGGCAGTCTCGCGAACTCGGACTTCTCCAGCCGGCAGCTCCTGCTCACCGCGGGCTGGAGCTTCGGAGCCCGCGGCAGCCGCCTCGGGGTCATCGTGCAGGACCTGGAGGCCGACACCGGAATTCCCTTCGCGACGCCCGGAGACCCGACTCCCGAACGCCGCCAGGCGAGCGAACAGACCCTGATCGCGGTCCCGATCAGGATCGTCTTCAGCTCGTCGTGGGACCTCCAGCTGAGCGCCGCATTGGTGGAGGGGCGCTTCGATTTCGCCGATCCCGACGACCCCTTCTTCATTTTCTCCAACACCGAGACAACGTCCAGCCAGGCGCGCTTCGCCAGCAACCACCGTTTCTCCGACCACCTCTTCAGTTGGGGCGGCGAGTGGCGGGAGGAGGAGGTGACCGACGTCTCGAACCTGGGGTCCAACCTCGACCGCGAGACCGTCGAGATCTCGAGCGCCTTCCTGCAGGACGTGTGGCAGATCGCGCCCGAGCTTCGTCTGCTGTTCGGAGTCCGCCTCGACGACTCCGAGCCCTGGGGCTCGGAGACCTCGCCCCGCGCCGACCTCGGGTGGCGGCTCAGCCCTGCCGTCGAGCTGCGAGCCGGCTACGGCAAGGCCTTCCGCCCACCATCGTTGGGCGAGCTCTACTACCCCTTCTCGGGCAATCCCTCGCTGCTCCCCGAGACCTCCACCTCCTCCGATCTCGGCCTCGCCGTGACATCGGACGACCGCTCATCGAGGTGGCAGCTCACGGTCTTCTCGACCGACCTCGAGAACCTCATCGAGTTCGACTTCGCGAGCTACTCGAACGCGAACATCGGGACCGCCACGATTCGCGGGGCCGAGCTCTCCTGGGAGGCCGCGCTCGGGCGGCGCGGCGGCTCGATCCTCCAGGCCACCTACCTCGACACCGAGGACGATCTCGGCCAGCCGCTGCTGCGGCGCCCGGAGTGGAGCGGCTCCTGGACGCTGCACGGGGCCATGTCAGAACACCTGACAGGGGACCTGACCGTCGTCTACGTGGGCTCCCGTGACGACGTCGACCCGGCGAGCTTCGAGCGCTCCCGGGCCGCGAGCTACACCACCGCCGATCTCGCCCTCGCCTACAGTTTGTGGGACGGGGTCGAGATCACCGGCAGGGTGCTGAATATCGCCGATTCCGAGTACCAGGAGGTCCTCGGGTATCCGGCGCCGGGGCGACGCTACATCGTCGGGTTGCGCCTCGGGGTCGACAAGCCCGCACGGTGGCAGGGCGCCCCCTGAGCCCGAATCCCAGCAGCTGAAAAACCTTGACAACCACGACCCGTACACCTATATAATGGGAATGAGATCGTGAATCACTCTCTGACACCATCAGAGGGTCCAACCGAAAGGAGTGCGGAGATGAGGAAGACGCTGATGGTTTTCGGAGTGCTGGCGTGCGCAACGCTTCTTGCCAATCCGGCCTTGGCCTGCGACGGCAAGAGCACCGAGAAGGTGGCGGGCTACGACGGCGCCTCGTGTGACAAGGCTGCCGTGAAGCAGGCCGCCAACGAGGGCGCCTCCTGCGACAAAACTGCCGTGAAGCAGGCCGCCAACGACGGCGCCTCCTGCGACAAGGCCGCCGTGAAGCAGGCCGCCAATGACGGTCCGACCTGCCCGGCCTCGGCTGCCAAGGCCGCCTACGCCAAGGCACTGGCCGACAGCGGGTGCGAGAAGACCGCGCAGACCGCCTACCGCAACACGATGGCCGAGAACGTCTACGCCGCGAGCTACTCCGAGACCGGCTGCTCGAAGACCGCGCAGAAGGCCGCGCACGACGCCGTCTACTCGGAGACCAACTGCGAGAAGTCGGCGACCGCAGCGGCGACCCACGCCGTTGCCAAGGCGTCGTACGACGCGTCCTACGCGAAGACCGGCTGCGCCAAGACCGCCCAGGCGGCCTACGACAGCGTGACCAAGACCGCCGGTGCAAGCTGCGCGACCGGCACGTCGTCGGCCAAGGCCGATTGCGACAAGGGCGTCGAAGGTTCGTCGGAGACCACGGCGGCCAAGGACGTCAAGATCGCCTCGGCCACCAGCGGCTGAGCCCGATACGACTCTCGATCACGACACCCGGGCGCCGCCCGGGTGTTTTTTTGTGACCCCGGCCACAGAACACACGGTTCTGTCTCTGCGATGGTGCGGTACAGGAGGAGAAGTCTTTGGGGAAAGGAGAGACCATGTCACATCCACGATCACGACGTCTCCGTCTCCTCGAGAGCCTCCGGCGCACGATCAACGAGATGCTGCACTCGCGGGTGCAGCGCGCCGCGGACGCCAAGGGGCGCGGACTGCCGGTCAACACCAGCACCATCTACACCTCGGCCAGCCGCGAGGCCCCGGAGCTGCTGGATCAGCTGCTGTACGTTCACCAGAGGGTCAATCAGGAGCAGGGCGCAACGACCAGTCCGACGCCGCCCGACCAGCTCGACGACCTCGCACGCCGCTCCATGCTGTCCGCGGTCAGGGCGGCCGTCAACCGCACCCGCGCCGGCCTCGAGGGCTGAACCACCGACCGGCCGCCGTCAGGCCTGCGGGAGGCTTGACGCGATGACCGAGCGCACCTCATCGACGAGTGCCGCGCAGTCGTCGCGGGTCAATCCTTCGACCGGAATCGGCGGGTGGATGGTGAGCCGGGCCGACCCGGGCATCAGGTTGGTGGTTCCGGCCGGCAGGACGTCCCGCGCGCCCGTCACGGTCAGCGGCAGGATCGGCAGCCCGAGATCGAGCGCCATCCTGAAGGCCCCCTTCTTGAACGGCAGGAGTTTCCCGTTGCGGCTCCGCGTGCCCTCCGGGAAGAAGATCACCGACGTCCCGTCGACGATCGTGTTCCTCGCGGCCTCGAGGGTTGCGACCGCCGCAGCGTGGTTGGAGCGGTCGATGAAGATGTGGCCGAGGCGCGCGCAGGCGACGCCGATGCCCGGCACCTTGCGCAGCTCCTGCTTCATCACCCACTTGAAATCGATGCCCAGCCACCCGTAGAGCACGAGGACGTCGCTCTGGCTCTGGTGGTTGGAAACCAGAACGTAGGACTGGGCGGGGTCGACGTGCTCGCGTCCCTCGACCTCCACCCGCATCGGAATCAGCGCCGCCAGGGCGCGGGCCCACGGCACCCCCGTGAGCTGCGCCGCCCGGCGCGGGCTCGCGAAAGCGGCGAGAACCACCGCCGCGACGGCAAACCCCGCCGTCAGCAGGAGCAACACGGGCGTGAACACCAGCCACTTGTAGGGCTGGTAGAGCCACCAGAGGACTGTGCGGCTTTTCATCGCGCTGCCATCTTATCCAATTCTCGGCCGCGAACGTCGAACGTTCGCGGCCGAGAATTGGAAAAAGAGAGTGGTATCCTGCCGCGTCAGCGCGAACACCCGGAGGGCAGCGTGACGGAACGCTTCTACATTACGACGCCGATCTACTACGTCAACGACATGCCGCACATCGGGCACATCTACACCACGGTGCTGGCCGACGTCTTTGCCCGGTACAAGCGCCTGTGCGGCGCCGAGGTACGCTTCCTCACCGGCACCGACGAGCACGGGCAGAAGATCGAGAAGGCCGCCCGCGACCAGGGCATCGAGCCGATCCAACTCGCCGACCGGGTGGTCGCGCGCTACCACGGCCTGTGGAAGACCATGGCGATCTCGAACGACGACTTCATCCGAACCACCGAGGCGCGCCACCAGCGCGCGGTCGCCGAGATCATCGGTCGCATCAAGGCCGCCGGCGATATCTACGAGGGCGAGTACGAGGGCTGGTACCTGGCCGCGGACGAGGCCTTCATCCCCGAGTCGCAGGTCAAGGACGGCCACGACCTGGAGAGCGGGCGCCCGGTGGAGCGGCTGTCGGAGCCGAGCTACTTCTTCCGGCTCTCGGCCTACCAGGACCGCCTGCTCGAGTGGTACCGCTCCAACCCGGACTGCATCCGCCCGAAGAGCCGCTACAACGAGGTCGTGAGCTTCGTCGAAAGCGGGCTGCGCGACCTCTCGATCTCGCGCACGTCGCTGAAGTGGGGCGTCCCCTTCCCGGACGACCCTGCCCACGTGGTCTACGTCTGGCTGGACGCCCTCACCAACTACATCTCGGCGCTCGGCTTCGGCTCCGACGACGAGGCGCTTTACACCCGCTTCTGGCCCGCCTCCATGCACCTGGTGGGCAAGGACATCCTGCGCTTCCACTGCGTCTACTGGCCCGCCTTCCTGATGTCGGCCGGCCTGCCGCTGCCGCAGCAGGTCTTCGGCCACGGCTGGTGGCTGCGCGACGACGCCAAGATGTCGAAGTCGGTCGGCAACGTGGTGCGTCCGGACTCCCTCATCGAGCGCTTCGGCGCCGATGCCCTGCGCTACTTCCTGGCCCGCGAGATGGCCTTCGGGCAGGACGCCTCGTTCTCCGACGAGGCCTTCCTCGAGCGCTTCAACGCCGACCTCGCCAACGCCCTCGGCAACACCGCTTCGCGGACCCTCTCGATGACCGGCCGCTACCTCGAGGGCCGGGTGCCCGCCGCCTCAGCCGACGGCCCGGTGCCCGCGGCTGCGGCCGCAGCGGTCGCCGGCTACCGCGAGCACATGGACGATGCCGAGCCGCACCGCGCCCTCGAGGCCGCCTGGCAGCTGCTCAAGGCCATCGACGTCCACATCCAGGAGCAGCAGCCGTGGACCCGGGCCAAGGAGGGCGAGGCCGGCCGCGCGTCTCTCGAGGCCACCCTGTACGTTTCGTTGGAGGGCCTGCGCGTCATCTCCCTCCTGATCGAGCCCTTCATGCCCGGTATCGCCGCCGAGCTGCGGACGCAGCTCGGCATCGACGATCGGCCGCGCCGCATCGACGATGCGGCCTGGGGCGGGCTGGCGCCCGGCACCGTGATCGGCACAACGGCACCGCTGTTTCCGAGAGTCGACATCAAGGCCTACCTCGAGGAGCTGCACATGGACGCGCCGAAGGATGAACCTGCCGCGGCCCCGGAGCCGGAGCTGCTCACCATCGACCGTTTCTTCGAGACCAAGCTCGTGGTCGGCACCGTGCGCGAGGC
>DATIVB010000167.1:0-6361 GCA_035466375.1 Chondromyces sp. | reverse complement strand
AACGACTGGACCAACATCCAGATGGAGGTCGACTTCACCCTCGTCCAGACTCAGAGCCCGGGCCTCATTTGGGCGGCACAGGACGCGGACGGGGACCGCTCGCCCGAGACCGGCTACATCTTCCGCCTGCGCGGCATCACTCCGGCCACCACCAGCTACGACAACATCCCCTCGACCCAGGTGAACGTGGAGAACGGCACCGACTGCACCGGCTGGGAGCTGCGCAAGATCACCGCGGAGAACACCTACGACCTGATCGCGCGCTCCGACGTGAACTCGGCCTGCACGCGGCCCCTGCTGCCGCCGACCGAGACCTACACGGTCAGCAACTCGACCGACTACTACACGAAGTACCTGCTGCGCGGGGTCGCGTACAAGATGCGCCTGTCCTGGTACTGCGGCAACCTGCGCGTCCAGATCGTGCGCCTCTACCACCCGGCGGGCTACGACCCTCTCTACCGCGGCTGCGGCGCGAGCTGCGACGGTGGGTCGTCCGACATCGAGGACTGCTGGTGCACCCTGGTGGAGTGGACCCCGCTGCCCCTCGAGGAGCCGCTCGACCCCGGCG
Source organism: Chondromyces sp. (assembly GCA_035466375.1). Taxonomy (GTDB): domain Bacteria; phylum Acidobacteriota; class Thermoanaerobaculia; order Thermoanaerobaculales; family Sulfomarinibacteraceae; genus Sulfomarinibacter. The sequence continues at coordinate 5,793 of DATIVB010000167.1, read as the reverse complement.
CCGCCGGCATCCACGCCTCCGGCACCTGGTCCACCTCGAGCGGATCGTATCAGTTCTTCGACAACGTCAAGTTCTCCTACTGGGAGCCCGATTGCGGCGTGGTGTGCGGGCCCTGGCAGGGCTGGCAGACGGTGCGCACCGACATCGTCCCCTTCAAGTTCCTCTACGAGGGCGGGCTGTTCGACATCTCGGCGGGCCGCCGCATCGACCCCGCCGCCGACCGCGGCAAGATCGACATCGCCACCGAGGCGCCGGCCTCGGCCTCGAGCTACAACCACTCCCTCGACTCCAACCCCTACTGCAACGGCTGGAACCTGCTCGAGGACCTGCCGTCGCCGGCCGAGACCACCAACCTCGACGCGATCCTCGCCTTCCTCGAGCCCATGCACTCGGCGGTGAAGTACGAGAGCTCGGGCGGCGGCTTCAGCTGGGTCGACGACTACGACAACGACCCGGCGAGCGCCTCCTACAACCCGGTGCCCATGGTGGCCGACGGCTCGACGCCCATCAACAGCTCGCTGCTCGAGGCCTACGACTGGTACCGCGACCAGGTCACCACCGGCGACTGGGCCGACGACCCGTACGAGGAGTGCCGCCAGTGGTACGTCATCCTCATCACCGACGGCGACGAGGCCTGCGAGTTCTCCGGCGGCGTGCCCAACCCCGACGCGGTCTGCGAGCCGGGACAGGCGGCCTCCAAGTTCGCCAACCCGCCGGACGTCGGCGTCGCGCCGCTCCCGGTCTACACCATCGGCTTTTCCGAGTCGGTGGCGGCGGACTCGCCGCTCGCCTGCATCGCCGAGCAGACCGGCGGCACCTTCCTCACCGCGGAGAACGCCTCGCAGCTGTCGGCGGCGCTGTACGACGTGTTCTACACCATCGAGGGCGGCCAGCGCTCCTTCGCGCCCTTCAAGATCGCGCCGCCGCCGTCCTCCCTCGGCGGCAACCCGACCCGCGACTACCTGGCGGTCTTCCCCTTCTTCCAGCCGCTCGAGGGCAAGACCCTGTGGGCGGGCAACCTGTGGGCCTACCCGCTGAACCGGGCGCAGATGTCCATACCGACGACGGGCGACTGCGAGGTGGACACCACCCAGGCGGCGTGGGACGCCGCCTCCGCGCTCGCAGCACAGCTCGCCGCCCACACCGAGGGCAACCCGCAGCGATTCGTCTACATGGGCAGCGACTTCAGCGGCGCGTGGCAGCGCTACGACCTGGCGACGATGCCCGATGACGTCGCCCTGCAGGCGGAGTTCAAGACCCTCGCCGGCGACCCGGAGTACTCGGCGGCCGACGGCGACGTCGTTCTCCAGCAGGTGGTCAACTTCGTGCGCGGCATCTACATGGACGACGACTACGACACCCCGGGACCGCCGCTCGATCCGCGCCCGGAGGGCTATCCCGTGCTCGGCGACTTCTTCCACTCGCAGCCGGCGGTCATCAACCCGCCCAACAGCCTCCGCTTCTTCTACGACTGGGGGTACGGCAACCACGACTACCCGGCCTTCATGGCGCAGCAGTCCAAGCGCCGCCGAGTGGTGGTGGCCGGCGCCAACGACGGCATGCTGCACGTCTTCGACGGCGGGGTGTGGAACCGAGATCGGACCAACGAGAACAACGTCGCGACCGACCCCTACGACCAGATCCACGACCTCGGCACCGGCACCGAGCTCTTCGCCTGGGTGCCGCAGGCGGTGATGGGCAACCTCTACGACATGACCTCGGGCGGCGACATCGAGCACGTCGAGCAGCAGTACATGGTGGACGGGCCGATCGTCAAGAGCGACGCCTTCATCGACCACGACGGCGACGGCGACCGCGAGTGGCGGACCGTGGTGCTGGCCTCCATGCGCCGCGGCGGCCGCGGCATCCTGGCCCTCGACCTGACGCAGCCCGATCCCATCGGCGAGTCTCCGAACTACATCCCCGATGTCTCGACCTTCGCGGGCTGCCGGGTCGGCAGCACCAGCGGCTGCAACGGCGAGTACCCGCAGGTGCTGTGGGAGTTCACCGACACCGCCGACCTCAACGCCAACGGCGAGTGGGACCTCGGCTGGACCTGGTCGAAGCCCGCCATCGCCCGCATCGCGGTCTACAACGCATCGGACGAGCAGCAGCCGGACGACGTCTTCGTCGCCTTCTTCGGCGGCGGCTGGGACAAGGACGAGCTCGACCGGACCGGAACCTACTTCTACGGCGTCGACGTGGCCACCGGGGCCGTGCTGCTCAAGACCAACCTCTCGGTGGACCTGCCGGGCGGAGTCACCGCCCTCGACTCGAACGAGAACGGCTTCCACGACCGGCTCTACTTCGGCGACTCCGACGGCGGCGTGTGGCGGATGCAGTTCCCCGATCCCACCGATTCGGCCGCCACCGGCGCCGCCGCCGGCACCCTGACCCGCATCTTCGACTTCCGCACCGCCTTCCCGGGCGTCGCCGACCGCCAGGAGTTCTTCACCCGGCCGGTGCCGGTGCCGGTCCTCTTCGACGGCACCGAGTACACCTGGGCGGTGGCCCTGGGCAGCGGCGACCGTGCCAACCTCAAGCGCACCGACTCCGGCATCGACCACTTCTACCTCCTGGTGGATCGTGGGGACGCCACGCCCCGCGGCATCGCCAACCTGCTGCCGGTCGACATGAGCGAGCTCGAAAACCTGCAAACCCTGACCAGCCAGGAGGACCTCGACAACGCCTTCAAGTGCACGGACGACGCGCTGGTGCCGCCCTACAGCGGCTGGTATCTGAGCCTGCGCGACACCGAGAAGGTGGTCTTCGACGGCACCATTCTCAACGGCCTGGTTTACTTCCCGACCTTCGACCCGAGCACCGCCACCGCCACCAACCCGCCCGACCTGTGTGCGGGCGCCGAGACCCCCGAAACTCCGCTCGAGCTCGACGTTGTCTGCCGGGCCTCGGGCATCGGTCGCTCGTACAAGCTCTCGCTCATCTGCGGGCAGGGCGGCTACACCGAGTACAATGACATTGCGACGTCGACACAGGTTGTCGAAATCGACGGCGAGACCGAGGTGTGGACGTCGTTGACGGACGGAACGGACAAGACGCCCGCGTCGATGGATGACAGCTACCTGGTGACCAACTGGCGACAGGAGTGAGCTCGTGAGACGAAACCTGATGGTTCTCGGCCTGGTGCTGAGCGCGGCGGCCGGTGCAGCCCTGGCGGTGGACGTCCCCCTGCGGGACGGGACTGTGATCGGCGCCGACAGCTACACCGTCAACGGCTCCTACGTGGTGCTCAAGCTGCCGAACGGCAGCTCGGTAGCTTACGACGTGGGCGACGTCGACATCGAAGCCCTGCGGGCGGCGGAAGCGGCCGCGGCCGCCGGCGAGCCCGAGTCGCCGGAACCGACCGGTCCCTCGGGCGAGGCCATCTCGGCCGGTCGCTCGCTGAAAAGCGCCGCCGAGGCGGGCGCGGACGAGGGCGCAGCGCTCGCCATCACCGACCGCGACGTCAAGCACGTGCGCGGCAGCGGCGTGCGCGGCGACGAGGAGCAGGCCGAGGCCGAGACCGCGCCGGCGGGCGGCGCCACCGAGGGCTTCCGCGAGGGCGGCGGGGTGGTGCTCGACGGCATCCGTGTCGAGGCCGCCGGCGAGGGCAGCTGGCGGATCTCCGGCCAGGTCATCAACCGCAATCCCTTTCCCGTCATCAACGTCTCGGTCAAGCTCGAGGCGAGCGGTGGCGTCGGCGTCGAGCCGTGGAGCGGCGAGATGCTGGTGGCCTCCGCCCTCGGCCCTGACGCGAAGGCGGCCTTCGAGCACAGCTTCGCGGCCGAGGTCGAGGAGGGCAGGCCGTTGCCCAAAGTGCGCGCGAGCGTGATCTGGATGCAGGAGGAGACGCGTCGGGAACCCGACTACACGGGTGCGGGCGGCGTGCCGCACCCCAGCAACCTGCCCTTCGATGTCGGCGGCGTCGGCGGCGCCGACGTGCGGCCCACCCCGGTCCAGTAGCTCGATGCCGAGGCCCGTCCCCTGGCTGATCGCCGCGGCCGTGGTCGCGGTGGCGGCGGGTCTTCTCCTTTGGCGCGGATGCCGGCACGAGCCGCCGCCGTCCAGCGGCCTGCCGCCGGCCGACTTCGTCGCCGAGTCGGCGCGGCTGGTGTCGCCCGACCTCGAGCTCGAGCTGGTGGCGGTGCGCGGCCTCGTGCACCCGGCCTACACCGACTGGGCCTGCCTGCTCGAGTGCCGCGAGCGCGGCGGCTGCCGCGCCGACGTCAAGCTCGAGATCCGCTACCTCTCGGCAGGCGAGGAGCGGAGCCTCAGCATCGCCGGCCGCCTCGAGGGCGAGCGCGGCCAGACCATGCGCCTCGGCCGCGCCCAGCGGCCGCCGGTGGCCGTCGACCGCGTCGAGCGGGTGACGGTCACCTCGGTGGTGCCGGTGACTCCGGCGGTCCCCGGCGCACCGCGCCCGACCCCCATGATGTAGGCGCCCGCCGCCGAAGCCCCCCGTCTCCGACCGGATGCCGTAACGCCGTGCTACCGTTCCGTGGTCATGCGGGGCGGAGGTGAGATGGCGACGGATTTCGAGCTCGTCGAGCGCGTGGGCCCGATCAGCGAGTGGCGCCACCAGGGCAACGGACTGACGGTCCTGGTGGGGCCGACGCCGGTGGCGCCGGTGGTCGGCTTCGGCATCGTCTACCGGGTCGGCTCCCGGCACGAGACCGCGGGCCACACCGGCGCGACCCACATCCTCGAGCATCTGATGTTCAAGGGCACCGCCCGCTTCAACCGCGAGCGCGGGACCGAGATCGCGCGCGAGCTCCACCGCGTGGGTGCGATGTACAACGCCAGCACCTGGCTCGACCGCACCAATTACTACGAGGTGCTGCCGGCCGAGCACCTGAAGCTGGCGGTGGACATCGAGGCCGACCGCATGCGCGGCGCCCTGGTGCGCGACGACGACCTCGCGAGCGAGCGCACGGTGGTGCTCAACGAGCTCGACGGTGGCGACAACGAGCCCTTCGAGCTGCTGATGAAGGACTCCTTCGCCCACGCCTTCCTCGAGCACCCCTACCGCCACCCCACCATCGGCTGGCGCAGCGACGTCGAGACCATGTCCGGCGACGTTTTGCGCCGCTTCTACGATACCTACTACCACCCCGACAACGCGACCGTGATCGTGGTCGGCGACATCGACGAGCCGGCGGCGCTCGAAGCGGTGGCGGCGAGGTTCGGCGGCATTCCGCGTGCCCCGGGGCCCTTCCCGCCCTCGACCGGGCGCGAGGCGCCGCAGCGCGGCGAGCGGCGCTTCGAGATCCACCGCGCAGGCGAGCTCGCCTGCCTGGCCATGACCTGGCACATCCCGCCCGGGCTGCACGAGGACCTGCCGGCGCTGTCGGTGCTGACCCAGGTCCTGGGCGACGGCGTCACCGCGCGGCTCCACCAGAAGCTGGTGGAGACCAATCTCTGCCTCGGCGTCCACGCCTTCGCCATGGAGCTGCACGACCCGGGGGTGTTCCAGGTCTTCGCCACCGTCGCTCCGGGCGTCGAGCGGGCGCGGGTCGAGGACGCGGTGCGCGAGGAGATGGCCGCGCTGCGCGCCGCGCCGCCGGCGGCCGACGAGCTCGCCCGCGCCGTCACCCAGACCCGGACCGACCTCGCATTCCACCGCGAGTCCCCGGGCCAGGTCCTGAGCGCCCTCACCGAGGCCGTGGCGATGGGCGACTGGCGGCGCTTCGCGCGCGAGCTCGAGCTCGTGGAGGCGGTCGCCGCCGACGACCTGCAGCGGGTGGCCGAGGCCCACCTGCACGACCGCAACCTGACCGTCGGTTGGTTCATCCC
>DATIVB010000166.1:0-2741 GCA_035466375.1 Chondromyces sp. | reverse complement strand
TCCAGGCGGGGCTGCCGCGGGGGCTGTCCTACCTCCTGATGGGCAAGACGTCCATCTACTCGTCGTTCGGCTCCCGCTTCCAGGTGGTCAAGGACACCTTCGATCTCTACGCCGGCTACCGCTACCTGACCAGCGCCGGTGCCGACCAGGAAGTCTACGGCTCACAGCAGAACGCGTGGCTGCAGGGCACCCTGCTGGCCAGCCCGGCGACGTGGAAGGTCCTCGGCCACTCCTTCATGATGACGCCGATGGTGATCGACTTCACCAACCCACTCATCGCCGCGCTGCTGCCGCCCGAGTTTCCGGACTTCCTGCGGGTGCGTCTGATCGTCAACAACGAGGACTTCAACGGCCTGCCGCAGAAGCGGCAGGAAGTGCTCGGCCTCCTCGGGCTGGTGGACAACGCGGTGGTGATCTCCGGCGACATCCACGCCACCTTCGTGACCGATCACAAAAACGGCATCTTCGAGATCACACCGCCGGCCATCTCGTCGTCGACCAACGGTGAGATTGTGCTTCGCGCCATCCTCTCCGACCCGATCCTGGGCCAGATCCCGGGCATCGAGGACATCATCGCCAACTACGGTCTCCTGCTGCAGGTGTCGGCGACCGATCCGCAGGTTTCACCGTCGGACATCCTCTACGCCAACACCTACTCGCACGGCTACGGGATCTTCGACGTCACGCCCGAGACCATGACGGTGATCCTGCAGCAGATCCCGTCGGATGAGGTGGCGACAAGCTACTACGACGATCCCGACGGTCTCAACGAGCTCTTCACGCCGGTCATGTTCACCATCGAGGACGGCGCCATCCGCCCCGGCCCCTGATCTGCAGCCCGCGCAACACTCCGGGCCCGCTTCGTGCGGGCCCTTTTTCGTGCCGTATCATCGGACGGTAGGGAGGCAGGGCATGAACGATCCGCGCACCGGCGAGACGATGGATCTGGGGTCGCTGTTTTCGATCCGCGGCAAGGTGGCCCTGGTCACCGGCGGCTCGCGCGGCATCGGGCTGATGATCGCCCGCGGCTACGTCGAGGCGGGCGCGACGGTCTACATCAGCTCGCGCTCGGCCGAGGCCTGCGAGTCGGCGGCGGCCGAGCTCTCGCAGACCGGAACCTGCGTCGCCCTGCCCCACGACCTGTCGACCCTCGACGGCGTGGCGGCCCTGGTTCGCGATTTCGGCGAGCGCGAGGAGAAGCTGCACATCCTGGTCAACAACGCGGGTGCGGCCTGGGGCGAGCCGCTGGAGACCTTTCCCGAGCAGGGCTTCGACAAGGTCACCGACCTCAACCTCAAGTCGCTCTTCTTCCTCACCCGCGACCTGCTGCCGCTGCTCGAAAGGGCCGCGACCGCGGCAGACCCAGCGCGGGTGATCAACATCGGCTCGATCGACGGCCTGCGGGTGCCCTTCGTCCCCAACTACTCCTACGCCGCCGCCAAGGCCGCGGTCCACCACCTGACGCGCATGCTGGCGGTCCACCTGGCGGGACGCCACATCACCGTCAACGCCGTCGCGCCCGGCTTTTTCCCCAGCAAGATGACGAAGGTGCTGCTCGAGAACCACCGCGACGCGTTCGAGAAGGCCTGCCCCCTGGGCCGAATCGGCGAGCCCGCAGACATGGCCGGCATCGCCGTCTTCCTCGCCTCGCGGGCAGCGAGCTACATCAACGGCGCCGTGATCCCCGTCGACGGTGGGCACAGCCTGAAGACAGAAGCGTAGGAACGTTGGAACGTTGAACCTTTGAACGTTCGACACCGGTGAAGACCGAGCGTTGGTGGTACCATCGGTTGCCATGTCGGAGCCAGCGCCGGATATCATCCTTGTCAGCGAGATCATCGACAGGCGGCAACTGGCCGACCTGGTCGAGCGGTTCTTCACCGACATGGTCAAGTACGTGGTCGATGTCGAGCGCGGGATCGCTGCGGTGGGAGGCGAGCTGCACGCCGATGCCGAGCAGCGTCTGCTGGAGGACGGCAGCCGGCAGGAAGACCTTTGGGGCGCCAACTACTACCCGGGGCGCGGTGCGGACGGGTGCATCGAGTTCACGTCGCTGATCAACATCCGGCCGTCGCAGGGCAACCGGAGCATGGAGATCGAGGATGACGCGGTCCGCGTACGGGTCCGGGAGCTGACCTATCGATTGATCGGGCGGGGGGAGGAGCTGCCGTGACCCAGCACGCGGGTCTGACGCCCGAGCGGTGGGCACGGTTCACGCACCCGCAGCGGGTGCTCATGATCGCCAACGAGATGAACCGGGCCGGTCGACTGACGGGGGCCGGCGACGCCGCCAGTCGGCGGCTCGCGTATGAGCGGATCCTGCGCCTCGCAGACCTCACGATCGCAGTGGCCGAGAGGCGCGCGGTGAGGCGGGAGCTCCTTCGCTGGCGCGACCTCGTCGCCACCTTGTACGTGGAGAAAGAGGCTCACCCCGAAGACCACCGGATGGCTTTTCGGGCCCTCCTCCAGCAGACTCCGGAATCGGCACTTCAGATCAGTTCTCTCGGGTGCTGAGCGATCGTTTCGGCAACGAGGGTGAACTGACCCTCTCCTTCAAAGGTTGACCGAACACCGTTTTGCTACGACGAGGGTTGATCTCCTGCGTGTCGCCACAAGGTCCTGGCACGCGCCACCTCGACGCCGTCCTCGTGCCTCAGCAACTGGTGGCGGACCTCGGGCGTGTCGTGGTCACCGAGAAGCTGGCTGCGCGACAGCACGGTCTGGCCGCGGTGGCACTCGGC
>DATIVB010000165.1:0-16857 GCA_035466375.1 Chondromyces sp. | reverse complement strand
GAGGTAGTGGAAGGTCGTGTTCTCGGCCCGGCGCTCGCGGCACAGCTCCATGACCGGGCCGAGGTAGCGCTCGGGCATCATGACCGAGGCCTTGATGTACGGTTCCTCCGCGCCCTCGATCGTCCCCCGGTCCGGGTACAGGCTGGGGTTGTCCACCCACTGCTCGCGGCCGTCGGTCAGCTTCACCCGGTAGCGCACCGAAGGCGCCGACAGGATCAGCGACAGGTCGTACTCCCGCCGCAGGCGCTCCTGGACCACCTCGAGGTGGAGCAGGCCCAGGAACCCGCAGCGGAAGCCGAAGCCGAGGGCGGCCGACGAGTCCTTCTCGTAGATCAGCGAGGCGTCGTTGAGCTTGAGCTTTTCGATCGCCTTGGTGAGGTCCTGGTACTCGTCGGTGGACATGGGATAGATCGACGAGAAGACCACCGGCTTCGCGTCCTTGTACCCCGGCAGCGGCGCCGCGGCGGGGGCGTCGGCGTCGGTGATCGTGTCGCCGACGTTGATGTCCGACACCGCCTTGACGCCGGAGATGACGTAGCCGACCATGCCTGCCTCGAGCCTCTCGGTGGGCACCATCTTGATCTGCAGCAGCCCCACCTCCTCCACCGTGTACTCTTTGTCGGTGTGCATGAGGAGGATGCGCTGGCCGGGGCGCAGGGTCCCCTCCATCACCCGCACCAGCAGCACCGCGCCGCGGTAGGGGTCGTACTCGGCGTCGAAGATGAGCGCCTGCAGGGGGCCGTCGGGGTCGCCCGAAGGCGGCGGCAGCCTGGTGACGACGGCTTCGAGAACGTCCTCGATGCCCTGGCCCGTCTTCGCGGAGCACAGCACGGCGCCGTCCGCGTCGAGGCCGAGATCGTCGAGGATCTCCTCCTTCACCCGCTCGACGTCGGCCGCCGGCAGATCGATCTTGTTGATCACCGGCACCATCTCGAGGTCGTGCTCGAGGGCGAGGTAGAGGTTGGCCACGGTCTGCGCCTCGACGCCCTGCGCCGCGTCGATCAGCAGCAGCGCGCCCTCGCAGGACATCAGCGAGCGCCGCACCTCGTGCGAGAAGTCCACGTGCCCGGGAGTGTCGATCAGGTTCAGTCGGTAGGTCCGGCCGTCCCGAGCCGGGTAGCTCAAGGTCACGGTGTTCGACTTGATGGTGATGCCGCGCTCGCGCTCGATGTCCATCGAGTCGAGGATCTGGTCGCGGAAATCGCGCTCCTCCACCCCACCACAGTGCTGGATCAGCCGGTCGGCCAATGTCGACTTGCCGTGGTCGATGTGCGCGATGATGCAGAAGCTCCGAACGTCGTCCAAGAAATCTCCTTCGCGGGCGGGGCCGCGGCGCAAGATCTTAGCGCGGACCCGGCTCGCGCCACAACCGGGGTCTGCCCGTCCCTCTTCCCGCGCCCGCGTCCGCGTCCGGATTCAGGTGCAGTGGCAGTGGCAGATGGCAGTGGCAGTCTCAGTGGCAGTTTCAGTGTCAGTTTCAGTGTCAGAGGGCCGCGTCCGTGTCCGACGTGAAGCAGAGGGGCAGAGGGGCAGAGGGGCGGTTGGGCTCTGCGCCTCTGCGCCTCTGCGTTTTCGGGTGGGCGGGTGGCCTTCGTGATTTCTTCGTGTCTTCGTGTCTTCGTGGTTGCGACGTTGGCGGATGGCTGGGAACGTGCAACGTTCAAACGTTCCAACGTTCGAACGATGGACGGCGAGGGCGGGCGGAATTCCGAATTCCGAATTCCTAATTCCTAATTCCCTCGAGATCTTCCCATCCCACGGACTCCCGAGCGGCCCGTCTTTTACAAAATCCTGACCCCTGCCGCGCCGCCGGCCGGGCTATCCTGAGGCATGCGGATGCTGGTCGTCGAAGACGAACGGACGCTGCGCGAGGGGCTCGAGGCCTTGCTGTCCGCCGCCGGACACCAGGTCGAGGCGGTGGAGCTCGGGATGCAGGCGGTCGAGGCCGGCACCCGCGAGGCCTTCGACGTCGTGCTGCTCGACCTCATGCTGCCCGACATCGACGGCGTCGAGGTCTGCCGGCGCCTGCGCCGCGTGCGGCCGACCCTTCCGATCCTGATGCTGACCGCGCGCGGCTCCGAGAACGACAAGGTCGCCGGCCTCGAGGCCGGGGCCGACGACTACCTCACCAAGCCCTTCGCGGTGCGTGAGCTGCTCGCCCGGATCGACGCACTCGCCCGGCGCGCGGGCGCCGCGCCCACGGCACCCGAGGTCCTCGAGATCGACGGCTGCGTCCTCGACCTCGGCCGGCTGACGGCGACTCGCGGCGGCGAGGCCGCGACCCTCACGCCGCGTGAGGCCGGCATCCTGCGCTGGCTGCACCGGCAGCGCGCGCGGGCGGTCTCCCGCGCCGAGCTCCTGGAGCGCGTGTGGGGCTCGTCGGGCGAGCTCCAGACCCGCACCGTCGACATGACGATCGCCAACCTCCGGCAGAAGATCGAGCGCGATCCGGCCAGCCCCAGAATCGTCCTCACCGTCACCGGGGCCGGCTACGCCTGGGGCGACCCGGAGCACCCATGACCCCGCCGCGGAGGGTCACCCTCGCTGCGGTGCTCATCGGTGTCGCGGTCCTGCTGCCGACCACCGCCTGGTACCTCACCGGCTCCCGCGATGCCGCGCGCCGCGCGGCGGGCCTCGCCGAAGCGGCCGAGCACGAGCTCCGGGACGAGATCGAGCTCGAGGCGGTGCGGCTCGGGACCCGCCTCGACGACCTGCGGCGGCAGGAGTCGAACCGGCCCTTCTTCCACTACCAGACCCTGTACCGCGACCCCAGGGGCGCCGCCCAGGGTCTCGCGGTGACGCCGTCGCCGCTCGCCTCCGGCACCACCGACCCCCTGATCTGGGCCCACTTCCAGATCGACGAAACCGGGCTCGTCACCCTGCCGACGGTCAGCGAGAGGTTCCCGGAGCTGTCGAGCGACGCCGACTTCGCGGTCTTCTGCGCGCTCCTCGCCGAGCTCCAGAGCGCGGTCATGATGGACGATACCGTCGGCGGCAGCGCCGATGACGAACGCGTGCTGGTCCTCACCGACCGCGAGTGGCAGCAGATCCTCCGGGCCGAATCGGTGTACGCCGCCATTACCGGCCGCCAGGCGGCGGAGGCGCCCGGCCGCAGTCCCGACGAGGTCGGCCCCGGCCAGGTCGTCATCCGGGTGCGGCCTCTGAGCTGGCACACGATGGTTCTCGGAAGCGGCCCGACCCTGGCCGCCCTGCGCGAGGTCCACACCCCGGCGGGCATCGTCCTCCAGGGTTTCGCGGTCGCCTCACGGGTCGTGCAGGAGCGGCTCGACGCGGGGCCGCTCGCGCCCCGCTTCTCGCCCGGGCCGCCGTCGTCCCCCGACCTCGTGAACTCCCTCGTGGCGGACACCGGCTGGGTTCTCGAGGCAGACCTCGGGGCGGCCCTCGCGCCGGCCCGGGCCGAAGGGCAGGCCATCATCCGCGACTTCCGCCTCGACTTCGCCGTCACCGCCGCAGCCATCCTGCTCGCCGCGTCGGCGCTGCTGTGGATCGTTTTCCAGACCGACCGCCTCGCCCACCAGCGTGCGCAGTTCGCCGCCGCCGCCGCGCACGAGCTCCGGACCCCGCTGTCGGGCCTGCTCCTGCACTCGGAGATGCTGGCCGAAAACCTGGGAGATCCCGAGCACCGGGCGCGCTACGCGGCCACCGTCAGCTCGGAGGCGGAACGCCTCGGCCGAGTGGTCGGCAACATGCTCGACCTGTCGCGCCTCGAGCGCGGTGCGGTGCTCGCGCACCCCGTCGCCGGCGACCTCGGCGACGCCGTGTCGCGCTTCGTCGAGCGCGCGCGGCCCCGCCTCGAAGGCGCCGGGGTCACGCTCGCGACCGCGGTCGAGCCCGGGCTGCCGCCGGCCGTGTTCGACGGCGACGCGCTGTGCCAGATCCTCGACAACCTCCTCGACAACGCCGAGAAGCACACCCGGGCGAGCGACCCCCGGCGCGTCGAGGTGTCGGTGGCGGCGGAAGACGAGGCGCTCGCGGTCCGGGTCCGGGACACCGGCCCCGGCATCCCGCGGTCGAAGCGGCGCGCCCTGTTCCGGCCGTTCTCGCGGCAGCGCGAGCCGCGCGGCATCCCCGGCCTCGGGCTCGGTCTCGCGCTCGCCCGCAGCCTGGCCCGCGCCCAGGGCGGCGAGCTCGAGCTCGAGGCCGGCGGCGGCCCGGGGGCGAGCTTCGTGCTGACGCTGCCGAGGGCCGCCGGGGCCTGACGCGCGGCCCTCTACTGGACGTAGCCGAGGGCCTGCAGCTGTTGGAGCTGCAGCTCACGCTCTCGGGCCGTCTGCGGCTCGTCCTCCGGCATGTCACCGGGGCGCTGGACGGGCGACCGGATCAGCGGGTTCGCCCACGCGATCACCTCGTGCGGATTCTCCATCGAGCCGCTGGCCTCGGCCTCGACGCACAGCTCGACGCGCTGGTAGCCGAAGCGCGCGAGGGGAATCTCTCGGCCGCGCCACGGGCTCGGCGAGTGCTCGTCGAGCTCGACATCGAGGATCGTCTCCGGCTCCCGGCCCGGGCCCTTCACGGTCATCCTGAAGCGCGCCGAGATCTCGTCTTCCCCGAGCCGTTCGGGGTCGATGCCGAACTCCGCCCACAGCGTGGCGCCCGGCGGCATCAGGAGCTCCCGACATTGCTCGAGTCCGGGCAGCAGACGCCGGGTATGACCGGCGACCTCCCGGGTCACGAAGCCGTCTGGCAGGGCGAAACGGTAGAGGTCGACGTCGATGTAGGGGCGCCGGTCGCCCGCTATCTCGACCTCGAGCTCCTGCGGCCGTCCAAGGGCCTCGAGCTGCGGGCAGTGGTCGTAGGCCAGGCGCTCGACCCGCATCGGCAGGTACGGCGGCACCCACTCCCAGACGATCTCGCCCGCCGGGTTGATCTCGAACACCCGCCCGCCGTGGCTCGAGGTGACGGCGATGTTCTCGCCCGGCAGCTTCTGTGCGGTCCCCGCCACCGACGAGAAGAAGTATGGCGAGCCGTACTGCCAGCGGACGGCGCCGGCCACCGGGTCGATGACCTGCACGAGCGACTGCCGGTAGGCGTTGCGGTTGTGGCGCCCGTTGTTGAAGAGCAGGATCAGCCCCTCTCCGAGATCGCCCTTGCCGATCATCGACGCCTCGTGCTGGTAGTCGAGCCCGTCCGAGTACTGCCACACGACGTCGCCGGTCTCGCGGTCGATGATGAACACGGTGTTGAGGTGGCGCGCGCTGACCAGGATGTTGCCGGGGCGGAAGCGCTCATCGCCTCCGTCGAACCAGCGGTTGGGCGGCAGCTCGTGGACCGAGTTGAAGTGGGTCGGGTCCCGGCTCTCGCGTTTCCAGGTGGGGAAGGACGCCGCGTGGTCGATCGAGCGCCACTCCCAGACCACTCGCCCGCGCCGATCGATCTCCAGCAGGTAGTCCGCGCGGGTCGACTCCTGCCATGCCGGCACCAGGAGGTTGCCGTTGCGCAGCGTGATCAGGTCGTGGTGTGGGAAGTCCCCCTCCGCCGCGAGCCGGTAGTACCAGCGCAGCCGGCCCTCCCAGTCGTACTCCTTGATCAGGTTGTCGGTGCCGATCACCGTCAGGTGGCCGCGGTCATCGAGCCGCGCGCGGCCGACGGCGCGCACATGGGGCCAGACGTGGACGATGCGCCCGTTCATGTCGATGATCATCGGCACCCGGCGCCGGAAGAGGACCAGCGAGTAGCCGCCGGCGGAGGCCTGCGGGCGGTACTGCCGCACCCAGGTCGTCGGATCGTGAAGCGCCAGCTCGAGGTGGCGGTCGTCGACCTCGGTCGCGGCCTCCACCGCGGCGAGCTCGCGGGCGCGTTGCTCCGCCGCGCGCACCTGCAGCACGAGCAGCACCGCCACCGCGGCGGCCAGCACCGCAGCCAACGCCCAGACCACGCGCCGGTTCATGTTGCCTCCCCGCACCATCGGTCCCGCTCACTCCTCGTCCGAGGCGGTGAGGTAGCCCTCGCGCTCGAGGTGGAGCAGGATCTCGCGCATCGCTTCGGAAGGCGTCATGTCCGAGGTGTCGATCACGACGTCGGCGTCGTGGGGCGTCTCGTAGGGGTCCGAGATGCCGGTGAACTCCTTGACGAGCCCGGCCCGCGCCTTGGCGTACATCCCTTTGCGGTCCCGCCGCTCGCAGACCTCCAGCGGGGTCGCGACGTAAACCAGCACGAAGCCGCCGCACGGCGCCACCATCTCCCGCACGTCGCGCCGGACCACGTCGTAGGGCGCGATGGGCGCGCAGATCGCGACCCCGCCGGCACGGGTGATCTCGGAGGCCACGAAGCCGATGCGTCGGATGTTGAGGTCGCGGTGCTCCTTCGAAAAGCCGAGCTCGGACGACAGGTTGCGCCGCACGAGGTCGCCGTCGAGCAGGGTCACCCCGCGGCCGCCGATCTCCAGCAGCTTGACCCGGAGGGCGTTGGCCACCGTCGACTTGCCCGAGCCCGAGAGGCCGGTGAAGAACACGGTGAACCCGCGCGCGCTACGCACCGGGTGGCGTAGCTTGAGCTCGCGGGCCACCGACGGGTAGGTGAACCACTCCGGGATCTCGCGGCCGTCGTCGAGCCGGCGCCGCACCTCGGCCGCGCTCAGCTGCAGCGCCCGACCGCCGTCCGCCACCGCGTCGGCGGCGGCGAACTGCTTCCGGTCCTCGAGGTAGACCATCTCCCGCGCCGGCACCCACCGCACGCCGAGCTCGGCGGCGTGCTCGGACATGAGCGCCGCCGCCTCCGCGGCGTCGTAGGCGGGGGCGCCGACCGTGTCGAGCACCGCGCCGGCGCCGTCGAAATCCACCAGCAGGTGGGTGCAGCCGTAGTTCTTGTGGACGATCGCCTGCAGCAGCGCCTCGCGGGGGCCGGCGCCGCGCGGCGCCATCGGCAGCAGGTTGAGCCGCGCCATGAACTTCGGGTAGTGCGGCATCAGGGCCTGGTAGCAGCGGATGCGGGTGTAGTGGTCGGCGTCGCCGGGCTGGTCGAGGCCGACGATCGGATGGATGAGCAGGCTGGCGCCGGCATCGCGCGCCGCCTCGAGGGTCATCGCCAGCTGCGCCCGGTGCATCGTCCGGTGGGTCTGCACGGCGATCACCCGCCGCCACCCGAGGCGCGCGAACGCGGCGCGCAGCTCGAGGGGGCTCAGCCGCAGCTCGCGGTAGTCATAGTGCACCGGAAGCTGCACCCCTTCCACCGCCCCGGCGACCGCCCATTCGCCGGCGCGGTGCAGGTGCTGCCGCGCGCCGGGGCCTGCGGCGTCCCCGGGCCCGAACAGCGCCGTGATCTCGGCCGCGCGGTCGGGCTGCCAGACCTCGGTCACCGTCATCGCTGCGAGCATGACGCCTTCCGAGTCCCGCAGCGCCACCCGCTCTCCCGGCTCCAGAGCCCGCGCCGCCGTTGACGACACGTCGAGGGTGATCGGAACCGGAAACAGCAGGCTGTCGGTGAGGCGCATGGAGCTGCACACCGAGCCGTGGTCCGCCGAGCCCATGAATCCGGTCAGGGGCGAGTAGCCGCCGTTGAGAAGCAGCTCGAGATCGCACAGCTGGCGGGGCGTGAGGTCGAGCGACGGCCAGTCGCGGGAGAGCTCGCGCAGCTCGGCCGCACGCTCGTCGCCTGCCATGAGGTCGACGAGCCGCGATCCGTGGGGCGGGATGAGGTTGTCCACGAGCTCCTCCGTAGCGCGCGATTGTAACGTAACAAACGCGGTCGCCGTCCCGGGCGGGTCGTCGGTCCTGTTGTTCGCCCTGCGCCTGCGAGGCGCAGGGCGAACAACAGGAAACATCAGGTCGCGACGGGAAGCCGACACGTCGTGGCGCACTTGGAGATCAACCGCGTCTGGATGTGGTCGATCTCGGACCGGGTGGTGAACGAGTCCAGCGCGAGGTCGCGCAGATGGTCGGAGTCGAGCATCGCTACGGGCGCGAAATGGCAGGGGTCGATTTCGTCGGACATGGTCATTCGGCGCATCACTTTCGCGATCCTTGCACACCCGACAACGGCGCCCGTATCATGCGCCGGGACCTGCGTGCCGCCAGGATCACATCGACACCCGGGGGGAGCCTGTCATGCGCCTGTTATTCATCGGGTTCGGGACGGTCGGGCAGGGCCTCGGCGAGCTCCTGCTCGAAAAGAAGGACGAGCTGCGCGAAAGCTACGGGCTCGACTGGCGGGTCACCGGCATTGCCGACCCCGTGAAGGGCTCGGCCTACGACCCGGCCGGGATCGACCTCGCGCGGACCCTGGCCGCGGCCGCGAAGGGGCGGTCCATCGCGGAGACCGCGGAGGGCGGCTGCGATTGGGACGCGCTCGAGATGATCGAGCGCGCCGAGGCCGACGCGGTCGTCGAGGTCACCCCCACCGACATCACGACCGGCCAGCCCGCCACCGACCACATCCGCGCGGCCCTCGGGCGCGGCCTCCACGTGGCGACCACCAACAAAGGGCCCTTGGCCCTCCACTCCCGCGAGCTCATCGAGCTGGCGGCGCTGAACCGCGTCCGCTTCCTCTACGAGGGCACGGTGATGGCCGGGACGCCGCTGCTGAACCTCATCCGCGAAACCCTCGCCGGCTCCGGGATCTCCGAGATGAAGTGCATCCTCAACGGCACCACCAACTTCATCCTCACCCGGATGGAGGCCGGCATGGACTACGCCGCCGCCCTCGCCGAGGCGCAGGGGCTGGGCTACGCCGAGACGGTGCCGGACGCCGACGTGCTCGGACACGACGCCCTGGCCAAGGTCACGATCCTCGCCAACGTCGTCTTCGGAGCCTCGCTGTCGCCCGGCGACAGCCCCTGCACCGGAATCACCGGGATCACGCCCGCGCAGATCGCCGCCGCCGCCGACGACGGCACTCGCTACAAGCTGATCGGCCGCGTCTGGCGCGAGGGCGACGATGTCCGTGCCTCGGTCGCGCCGCAGCTGGTGGAGATCTCCCACCCCCTGGCCGGGGTCAGCGGCGCCACGAACGCCATGACCATCACCACCGACACTCTCGGCGACGTCACCGTCGTCGGCCCCGGCGCCGGCCGACGCGAGACCGGTTTCGCACTGCTCAACGACCTCATCACCATCCAGACCAGGAGCGGATCATGAAGATGCTGCTTGCCGGCCAGTGGGTCGACCGCGAAAAGACCATCCGGGTTCGCGATCCCTGGGACGACGCGCTCGTCGACACGGTGCCCGCGGCCTCCACCGCCGACGTCGAGACGGCGCTCGCCGCGGCCTCTGCAGCGCGCCGCACGGCGCGGGCGATGAGCGCCTGGGAGCGCTCGCAGGTCCTCCTCGAGACCGCGGCCATCGTCGAGGGCCGCCTCGAGGACTTCGCGCGCACCATCGCCCGCGAGGGCTCGAAGACGATCCGCGAAGCGCGCAAGGAGGCCCGGCGCTGCGTCAACACCCTGACCATCTCCGGCGAGGAGGCCAAGCGCCTGCTCGGCGAGACCATCCCCTTCGACTCCTTCCCCGGCGGCGAGCAGCGGCGCGGCCACTTCGAGCGCGTGCCGATCGGCGTCATCGTCGCCATCACCCCCTTCAACGACCCCCTCAACCTGGTCGCCCACAAGCTCGGTCCGGCGATCGCGGGCGGCAACGCCGTGGTCCTCAAACCGGCGACCGTCACGCCGCTTTCGGCCCTCAAGCTCTGCGAGGCTTTCGTTGAGGCCGGGCTTCCCGCCGGCGTGCTCCAGTGCCTGACCGGCCACGGCTCGGTCCTCGGCGATGCCCTCGTGTCGGATCCCAGGGTGCGCATGGTCAGCTTCACCGGCGGCCTCGAGGCGGGCCGGCGCATCGTCGCCAAGGCGGGGCTGAAGAAGATCGGCATGGAGCTCGGCTCCAACTCGCCCGTCATCGTGTGGCGGGACGCCGACCTCGAGTGGGCGGCCGAGACCTGCGTCTCCGGTGCCTTCTGGGCCGCCGGCCAGAACTGCATCGGCGTGCAGCGGATCTACATCCACCGCGACGTGTACGAGCCCTTCAAGACCATGGTTGTCGAGCGCACGAAGGCCTACCGCATCGGCAACAAGCTCGACGAGGCCACCGACATGGGGCCGATGATCAACGAGGGCGAGGCACGGCGGGTCGAGCGCTGGATCGAAGAGGCGGTCGAGAAGGGCGCCGCCGTGCTCGCGGGCGGCGGCCGCAGGGGCTCGCTGATGGAGCCGACGGTCCTCGAGAACGTGCCGAAGACCGCCACCATCCACCACCAGGAGGTCTTTGGTCCGACGGTCAACCTCTACCCCGTCGACGACCTCGACGAGGCCATCGCCGAGGCCAACTCGGTGGACTACGGCCTCCACGCCGCCGGTTTCTCGCGTGACGTCGAGACCTGCCACCGGCTCATCGAGGGCCTCGACGCCGGCTCGGTGCTGATCAACGACTCCACCGACTACCGCCTCGACTCCATGCCCTTCGGCGGCGTCAAGAGCTCCGGCCTCGGCCGCGAGGGCATCCGATTCTCGCTCCAGGAAATGACCGAGCCGAAGGTGGTGTGCTGGCACGTGCCGGGCCTGCGGCCCGAATGAGGAATTAGGAATGAGGAATTAGGAATTCCCAACCGCCCCCCCATGATGGGGACGTAAGTCCGCGGGGGTGGGCGGCATTCCTAATTCCTAATTCCTCATTCCTAATTTTTCTTGGCGCCGGGCTGCACTGACGACGCCCGGGCTTTCCCGCTTGACTTCAACGCCCGCCCGCGCCACCCTGCTCGTTCGGGGGATCAGATTCGATGTCAGCTGACGATCAAAAGGTCATTTTCTCGATGGTGCGGGTCTCGAAGACCCACGGCCAGAAGCAGGTGCTGCGCGACATCTCGCTGGGCTTCTTCTACGGCGCCAAGATCGGCGTCCTCGGCCTCAACGGGGCCGGCAAGAGCACTTTGCTGCGCATCATGGCCGGGACCGAGGAGTCCTCGAACGGCGAGGTCGTGCGGGCGCCCGGCTACACGGTCGGCCTGCTCGAGCAGGAGCCCGCGCTCGAGGCCGGCAAGACGGTGCGCGAGGTGGTCGAGGAGGGCGCAGCCGAGGCCAAGGCCCTGCTCGCCGAGTTCGACGCCCTGGCCGACCGCTTCTCGGAGCCGATGGACGACGACGAGATGCAGAAGGTCCTCGACCGACAGGCCGAGGTGCAGGAGAAGATCGAGGCCGCGGGCGCCTGGGAGCTCGACTCCCGCCTCGAGCTCGCCATGGACGCCCTGCGCTGCCCGCCGGGCGACGCCGTCGTCGACGTCCTTTCGGGCGGTGAGCGGCGGCGGGTGGCGCTCTGCCGCCTGCTCATCCAGCAGCCCGACATCCTCCTGCTCGACGAGCCCACCAACCACCGCGACGACCTCTCGGTGGCGTGGCTCGAGCGCCACCTCAAGGACTACCAGGGCACCGTCATCGCGGTGACCCACGACCGCTACTTCCTCGACAACGTGGCCGGCTGGATCCTCGAGCTCGACCGCGGACACGGCATCCCGTGGAAGGGCAACTACTCGTCGTGGCTGGAGCAGAAGGAGGAGCGCCTGCGGCAGGAGGAGCGCAGCGAGGGGCGGCGGCAGAAGACCCTCGAGCGCGAGCTCGAGTGGATCCGCATGGCCCCCCGCGCCCGCCACGCCAAGGGCAAGGCGCGGCTCAACGCCTACCAGGAGCTGCTGTCGCAGTCGGCCGAGGACATGGTCCGCGACCTCGAGATCTGGATCCCGCCCGGGCCGCGCCTCGGCGACGTGGTGATCGAGGCCGAGGGGCTGAGCAAGGGCTTCGGCGACCGGCTGCTCTTCGACGAGCTCAGCTTCTCGGTGCCGCCGGGCTCGATCGTCGGCGTCATCGGCGGCAACGGCGTCGGCAAGACCACCCTCTTCGAGCTCATCACCGGTCAGCAGGAGCCGGACAACGGCAGCCTGCGCCTCGGGGACACGGTCAGGCTCGGCTACGTCGACCAGAGCCGCTCCACCCTCGATCCCGAGAAATCGGTGTGGGAGGTCATCTCCGAGGGCTCGGACTCGATCTGGCTGGGCCGCGCGGAGGTCAACTCCCGCGCCTACGTGGGGCGCTTCAACTTCACCGGCTCCGACCAGCAGAAGCCGGTCAAGCTCCTCTCCGGCGGCGAGCGCAACCGGGTGCACCTGGCGCGCATGCTCAAGGAAGGGGCCAACGTGATGCTCCTCGACGAGCCCACCAACGACCTCGACGTCAACACCCTGCGCGCCCTCGAGGAGGCGATCCTCGCCTTCGCCGGCTGCGTGCTGGTGATCTCGCACGACCGCTGGTTCCTCGACCGGGTGGCGACCCACATCATGGCCTTCGAAGGCGACTCGCACGTCGAGTGGTTCCCCGGCCCCTACTCCGACTACGTCGCAGACCGTCGCAAGCGTCTCGGCGACGCCGCCGACCGCCCGCACCGGGTCACCTACCGGCCGCTGACGCGGTCATGAATTCTGAATTCTCAATTCTCAATTCTCAATTCTTAATTTTTTGATTTCCACCCACCCTCGCAGAGCAAACGGGGGTTGGAGGGGAATTGAGAATTGAGAATAAAGAATTGAAAATAGAGGCACCGGGTAAGGCGGTTGTGATGGTATCTCCTCTCGACCCCTGTCGCCCCTTCATGATCGCGGAATCGACACGTGGCCCCTGTGTTGCGACGTCGGCTTCAATCGCCGTCGTAGAGGGCCTCGGCCCGGGCATGGTAGCGTCGCCGCAGCTCGGGATTTGTTTCGCTCGCAGCCAGGTGCCGGTACTGCGAGTAAAGGCGCGCGCGAAGGCTGTCGTTCCACGGTGCAATTTCGAGCACACGGTCGAAGAAGCGGAAGTGGTCGGGGGCGGACAGCCCGTCAAGAAACATGCCGAAGAGCTCGAGGTACCGGAACTCGGCGGCAAAGGTCTTCTGCAGCCAGGCCTGATCCGGGGCCGTCTGGGAAACCTGTTCGAAGAACCCGCTATGCGCCCGTCGTTTGAGATCGAGCAGGAACACGTGATTGGCCAGTGTCTTCCCTTTGCGATCCGCCGCGTAATCCCAGGGGTGGTAGAACTCGTAGCGTGGATGATCGAGCGTGTTGACCGGAGCTGAGGCGACCTCGGCCCGCACGATCTCGTCGTCCGCAACGAAATGCGGCAGCAGTGCCACAGCGGAGGTCAAGCCGTACGGACGCAGGCTGGCCAGCGCTTCACTGCGGCGTTCGAAGCGATCCTGGACCGTCTGGTAGTCGAGCGCGATCGCCTCGTGGCTGCCGACGAGAACTGCGTTGAACGGCCCCCGGTGATATGCCGGCAGGAAATACCACAGCAGCATGTGCTCGAAGCTCTCGCTGAAGCTCTTCAGGATCATCTGGAATTGTCGCGGCGGCAGCGTCGCCGGCACCCACTGCACGACGACCCCCCCATCCACCAGGTGGTCGGCGAGCAGCTGGTAGTAGTCGACGGAGTAGGAAAAGCCGTTGGACGCATATTCGTCTGCGGTCTTCTCGTCCGCCGTGATCGCATGCCAGCGTCGGTCCGTGGTGCGCAGAAAGGAGGAAACGTCGTCGGTCACCAGCTCCATCCGGGGGTCCTCGAGGACATCGCGGTTCTCGCGGGAGAACTGGGCAGCGCCGTCGACGACCGTCGGTTCGATCTCGATCACCGTGATGGCTTCGAGATCCGAATGCCGAGCGCTCTCCCCGGCCAGGATGCCGGAGCCGAGGCCGATCGAGAGCTCGGTTGGCACGTCATCGATCAGCAATCGCGGCAGGTGGGCGAGCAGCAGCTGCTTGAACTGGCTGTTGCCGGTGCCGCCGATGACGATGCCGTCGACGCTCATGTGCTTCTCGCCGGTCCGAGGATCCGACTGGACCTTGGTCGTTCCGAGTGGCCCTTCCCGGTAGAAGAGGGTCTCGAAATGCGGTTGCGCGCCCTCGGCGGGAAACTGGAAGCCCAGCGGCGCGCGAGACACCAGCGCCGCGGCGGCGACCGCGATCGCGGGCACGACGAAACGCCACGATTTGGCGGCACCCGGGCGCCAGAATCGCACGGCGAGAATCACCAGCCCGAGGGTGATGTTGATGATCGCCATGGCGACAATGCCACCCTGGATGCCGAGCCACGCCAGCAGGAACCAGCCCGGCGCGAGGGCGCCCAGGACGTTGCCGGCCGTGTTCACCGCGTAGACGCGTCCCACGTCGGTGCCGGCGCGGTCGAGCTCGCTCACGGCCACGTGCCCGACCAACGGGAAGGTCGCGCCGATGAGGGTCGCGGGCAGCAGCATCACCAGGAAGGCGATTCCGAAGCTGGCCAGGACCAGCGGGATGGCTTCGGACCAGAGCCCGAGCAAGGTGCCGCTGAGCGACTGCGGATCGCCGACCGCGAACAGCAGCGGGAGCGCCGACGCGGAGAATATGCCCAGCGCGACCTGCAGCCAGCCGAAGGCGGCGACCCGGTCCCGCACCCGGGGGATCAGAAAGCGCACTCCCCAGGCCCCGAGGGCAATCCCGGTCAGGAACGCGCTCAGCATCGTCGAGAGCGCATAGGTGGAGTTACCGAGGATGAACACCAGGGATCGGGTCCAGTAGATCTCGTAGGCGAAGGACGTGAATCCGGAAATGCCCAGGGCGACCAGCAGCAGGCGCAGCGTGAAGCGGTCCAGTGGTTCATGCTCGGTTTCGTCGCGCCCTGGCGGCGGCTCACCCTTCGCGTCCACGTCCGACGCGTTCTCATCCAAAGCGGTGACGTAACTTCCGGCGGCGATCCAGGCCAACAGGCCGATCGTCAGATTCCCCGCCATGGCCAGATAGGCCGGCACGTGCACACCGACCGCACCGATCAACCAGAAGCCGGTGACCAGAACGCCGATGACGGCGCCCGCGGTATTGACCGCGTACAGCGTGCCGAGACGCAGCCCGACCCGGTCGAGATCGTCGACAACGAGCCGGCCGAGCACCGGCAGCGTTGCCCCCATGAGGATCGTCGGGCCCATCACCAGTGCGAATGCGCAGAGGAAACGGACCGCCGCGACCAGCGGCGCCATGCCGCCGGTCACGTCGTACAGCGCCGGATAGAGCGCGTCCAGTCGACCGAGCGCGAGGTGCGACACACCCGCCGCGACGGCAATCCCGACCTCGATCCGGGCGTAGAGGCGCAGCCGGTCGGGCACCCGATCGGCGATGCGGCCGAAGTACCAGCTGCCGATCGCCAGACCGGCCATGAAAGCCGCCAATACCGTTCCGACGGCGACGGCCGTGGAACCGAACACGTGCGTCATCATCCGCGTCCAGACGACCTGGTAGACCAGCGCCAGGGCGCCCGAGGCGAAGAACAGGACGAACACGGTGGCGAGGAGTCCGCGAGGACGCGACGTCTGGTTCATGGGAGTATCCTAGCGAATGTAAAAACCTGTGGCACCTGAACGTGCCGGGCACCAGGGTGTTGATATTCTGATCTACGTCCCTTGCCGGCCCTTTAAAGGTACGGGGGTTATGAGGTTTTCTCCGCTTGACCCCCGTCGCCCCCTTCGCGATCGCGGAATTGACACGTGGCAGCTATGGGATGACGAAGATCTCGTCTCAGATACCGATCCGCAACTCCCATTGAGCCAGTACAGTAACCAGAACCTTTGGCATGGAACCTTCAGTACAGACTCGCACCCTCGACGACGACGAAATTTTGCCTGACTCCTTGGAGAGGCACCGATTCGAGGGTTCTCGGCGCGTATACTGTCATTGGAGGCACACGATGCTGGGTTTTGACCGTATCACGTTTGATCCCAATGTCTTGGCAGGCAAGGCGTGTATCCGCGGGATGCGGATCTCGGTCTCGTTGGTCGTCAACCTCGTTGCCAACGGGATGACCGCAGCCGAGATCGTCGCTGAGTATCCGGATCTCGAGGAAGAGGACGTGAAACAAGCCCTGAAGTATGCCGCGTGGGCGTCCGATGACCTCTTCATTCCTGCCACGGAGACCGCGTGATCAGATTTCTGCTCGACATGGGTCTTGCGCGATCCACCGCTGAGTTCCTCCGGTCAAAGGGTCACGATGTCGTGCATCTTCGCGATCAGGGATTGGAACGCCTTTCGGACGAAGGCATCGTCTTGAGGGTGCCTGGCACGCACTTTGGCACGCACTTGCAGAATTCTGGCCGCCCTCATAAATCCGCAAAACAGTGCCGGGCACCTTATTGGCCGCGAGGGATGGTCGCGCCGACACCGAGTCGCTTTCGAAGAAGTCGATGATTCTCGGTGGTTTCAGGCTGAGATTCGATTGCAGATAACGAGAGATCCCGCCTCAACTCCGCCGCGGCAATTCGACTTGGGGCAGTACAGGGTCCGAGAAACCGAAATCGCCGTTCGGATTTCATAGCCGTGTGTCCTCTCGCTCCCGCGATGGTGGTATGATTCGTCCATGAATCTCGTTGAATCTGCGAAACTTGAGCGCAGTGCCTTGGTTGTGGCCGCACTCCATGAGCGGTCCGACGAACGTGCATTCTGGCTGGCACGGTCGCCTCACCAGCGGCTCGCCGCTGTCGAACTCATGCGGCAGGTGATCTATGGTTACGGTTCATCTCCCCCCCGACTTCAAAGAGTTCTTTCGCTGGTTCGAAGAACACGGGGTTGAGTACCTGCTCGTTGGAGGTTACGCCGTGGGATATCACGGCTACCCCAGGGCGACGATGGACCTTGATGTGTGGATCGCCGCCACAGCCGAGAACGCTGGACGAGTCGTCGCCGCCCTGACGGATTTCGGCTTTGGCGGGGACATGTTGAACGAGTCGATGTTCGTCGTACCCGATCAGATCATTCGTATGGGTCTTCCGCCCATGCGAATCGAAATCCTCACCTCCATCGATGGGGTCGAGTTCGCCGAAGCCTACCGGCAGCGGATCGACGACGAGCTTGACGGAGTTCCGGTCCGCC
>DATIVB010000164.1:0-4919 GCA_035466375.1 Chondromyces sp. | reverse complement strand
TGCGGCGGCGAGGTAGTGCGAGACCGCCGCGCGGCCGAGGCCGCCGACCGCCGCCATGAGCAGCCCGCGCGCCGCCGCCGCATCGCCGCGCCCGGCCGCTACCCCCGCCCGGACGAGGGCCGCCGAGCCCGCCGACGCCGGCATCGCCTCGCGCTCCAGCAGCCGCGCGTCGCGGCCGGCGCGCGAAAGGTACCGCTCCGCTTGCGAGCCGCCGGACTGCGCGGCGAGCGCCAGGGCGACGCGCGCGCGCAGCAGCACCGCCTCGAAAAAGATCACCTGCGCCCGGGTCAGAAGCGACCGCTTGAGGGCGGGCCATCCGCTCTCGAGGCGCTCCCAGGCCGCTTCGGGGGCGCCGCTGTAGAGATCGATCTCGCTTCTCGCGTACCAGTCCCAGTAGTGCTGGACCTGGAAGCCGGCCTGCGACCAGCCGTCGAGGCTGCGCGCCTGTTGCTCCCGCGCCCGCTCGGCCTCGTCGGCGGCCAGGAACAGGATGTGCTCGTTGCGCGCCTTGAGGTAGGTGGCGATGTAGAGGTCGGCGCGGTCGCGGGCGTCCTCGAGCATCACCGGGACCCGTTCGCCGAGGTCTCTCCAGTGCCCCATCATGGTGAGCACGTGGTTGTGGTAGAGCTGGGCGGTATCGAGCTCCCAGGTGACGCCGGTGCACTGCTCGCGCAGGATCGTCTCCGCACGGGTGCAGGCCTCGAGCGACGCCTCGAAGCGCCCTTCGAGGCTCGCGACCGCGCCCACCTGCAGGGCGAAGAGCCCGTTCAGGTACGCGTCGTCCTGGCCCTCAACCATCTCCCGGCAGCGCTCCATCAGGGCCGCGGTGCGCCGCGCGGTGTGGCTCCCGCCTGCGGCCGAGAACGGCAGCTCGAGGGCCAGCGCCCGCGCCACGCGGAATGTCTCCCCGACCTGCAGCGCCAGCAGCAGGTTGATGGCCTGGAAGTGGGCGCCGCGGATGTTCTCCACCATCCCGAAGCCGATCGCCACCGACCAGCAGACGTCGATCTTGGCGAGCAGCGCCGGGTCCGCGTCGCGCTCGTGGCGGGGGATGAAGCGCAGGCCGCGCGACGCGATCTGGAGCCGCCGCAGGAGCAGCCCGACCAACGAGCCGTGCGGCGTCGCCGGCAGCCTCATACCGACCCTCGAGAGCACCGCCTCGAGCGCCTCCCGGCCCTCGTCGATGTGGCCGCTGACCAGGAACTGCTCGGCCGCCCGCCGCCGCAGGTCGAGCGCGTCCTGGGACGTGGCCGCCTCCGCGGCCGCCAGGTAGGCCCGCGCCGCCACCCCGCCGCGGCCGGCGTTGGCCAGAGCCGTTGCCAGCCGGGCCAGCAGCTCCCCGCGCTCCGGTGCCTCCCACGCGCCGACGTCGAGGCAGATCTGGTACAGGCGCGCCGCCCGGTCGAAGGCGAGCTCCGCCGCCGCCTGGTCGGCGGCGCGGCGGGCGTGGCCGGCCGCTCTAACTCCGGCGCCCGCCGCCATGAAGTGCTCGACCAGGGTCGCCGAGCTCGCGGTTCCCGCTTCTTCCCACGCCTCGGCCAGGCGGAGGTGACAGTCCGGGCGCCGGGCTTCCGGAATCAGCGAGACCGCGGTCTCGCGGATGCGGTCGTGGAAGGTCTCGAAGGCGTCCCGGCCCTCGAGCGCGCAGGAGCGCACCCAGTGGCCGGCGCGCAGGGGATCGATCGCCGTGGTGTCGCCGACTGCGAGCTCGGCCGCCCGCGCGGCGACCTCGAGATCGACCGGCTCGCCCGCCACCGCGATCACCTCGAGGAGGCTCCGCGCTTCGGCGGGAAGGCCGGCGGCCCGGGCTTCGAGCACCGAGTCGAGGCGCAGCGCCTCGACGCCGGCGTCGCCGGCCGAGGCCTGGTGGCGCGCGAGCTCGTCGACGAAGAAGGGGCTGCCGCCGGACTCGCGCGCGATCTGCGCGGCGCGCGCCCGGGCGTCGGCGCCCTCCTCGCCGATCACCGCCAGCGCGAGCTCCTCCGCCTCGTCCGGCGGCAGCTCGGCGAGCTCGACGGTCCAGCGCCCATCCTGGTGCAGCTCGCCGTCGGCCACGAGGGCCCGGAGGAGCGGCGAGCGGCCCGCCTCCTCCTTGCGGAAGCAGACCAGCAGCAGCACCGGCGGCGGATCGGGCGGCCGCGTGATCTCGCGCATCAGGGCGGCGCTGTCCACGTCCCCCCACTGCAGGTCGTCGATGAACAGGGCGACCGTCGAGCCGTCGGCGAGCCGGCCCAGGAGCTCCCTGAGGGCGGCGAAGGCGCGCCGCCGCAGCTCCATCGCATCCGGGACCTCGGGCTCGCTGCGCCGACCGGACCCGGCTTCGCCCAGGCCCGCGAGGACCGGGAACAACCGCGCGAGGGCCGACCGGTCGCGCGGCATGAACCGCGCCGCCTCGAGCGGCGTCATCCGGCCGAGGTGGCGGCTGAGCTCGTCGACCAGGCTGTCGAGCGCCTTGTAGGGCACGTTCTCGCGCTGGTAGCAGCGGCCCTCGAGCACCAGCGCGCGCGGGTCCCGGCTCCGCACGCGGTCGAGAAAGCTGCGCGCCAGGGCGGTCTTGCCCATCCCCGAGGCGCCGCTGACGAAGACCGTGGCCGCGCGGCCGGTGCGGACCCGATTCAGGGCCTCGTCGAGCATCGCCAGCTGCCGGCGGCGGCCGACGAAGCGCGCGGGCGCGCCCGGCGGCGGTGCGGCAACCGCGACCTGCAGCTTCCGGTCGAGGCGGCGGGCGATCTCGGCGCCGTCGGGCCGTGCCGCGGGATCGAGCTGCAGGAGCTCGTGGCACAGCTCGTCGAGGTCGGCCGGCGCGCCGGGCACGAGATCGCTCACGCGGGGCACGGCCGACGACTGGCGGTCGATGAGGATCTGCGCGTACGAGCCGCGGAAGAGGTGCGAGCCGGTCAGGGCCTCGTAGAGCATCACGCCGACGCTGTACCAGTCGCTCGCCGGACCGACCTCCCGCCCCATCGCCTGCTCGGGCGACATGTAGGCCGGCGTGCCGACGATCTGCACCGACCGGGTCAGGTCGTCCCGCCCGAAGTGGGCGACGAGCCCGAAGTCGAGAACCACCACCCGGCCGTCGCGGTTCACCAGCACGTTCGAGGGTTTCAGGTCGCGGTGCAGCATGCCGTAGCCGTGGAGCGCGTTGATGCCCTCGGCGAGCTGGCCGAAGCTCTCGCGCAGCCGGTCCTCGTCGAAGGTCACGGGGCGAGGCGCGAGCTCCCTGGTCTCGACCCCCGCCTCGACCGGTCCACCCTCGGGGCTCTCGGCCGGCGGCCCGCTCGGGGGGGTGTCGATGGTCAGGCTCTCGGGGTTGACGGTCGGGCTGTCGGGGATCTCCCGCTGATCACGCCCGGCTCCCGGTTGCTCGACGTAGGTGAGGATGTCGGTGCCATCGACCAGCTCCATGGTGAAGAACCAGGTCTCGTCCATCGACACCAGCTCGCCGAGCCGGACCAGGTTGGGGTGGATGACGTCGGCCAGGGCGCGGAACTCGCGCTTGAACCGCAGCAGGGCCGCGTTCTCCTGCCGGCGCAGGTACTTGACTGCGATCGGGCGGCCGAGCTTCAGGTCCCAGGCTTCGTAGACGACGCCGAATCCGCCCTCGCCGAGGCGCCGGCGGACCGCGAACCGTTGCTCCCAGGCAGGGGTCGCGGGCCCTTCCACGGCGCCGTCACACCGCCGCCACCGCTCCACGACGCGGGAGCAGGGCGTCCCGTCCGGCAGCGATGTCGTCGGCGATTTCCTCGTTGAGGCACCCCCGGGCGTCGATCAGAACGGTCGGTTGAAAGGCCTTCTCAAAGCGCGAGTCGACGCGGAACTTCGGACGATAGAAACCGTCGAGGGGCTCGGTGCCGCTGACGTGGGTCCGCCGGCCGGCGGCCTGGCCGGTGTTTTTCGGAAGCGTGGTCAAGAGCGGTTCGCAGAGCAGGGCTGCATTATACAGCGCGAGGCCCAGCTTCACCGGCGACAGGTGCCGGCGGTTGGCCGCAGCGAAGCGCACGCTGTGCCGGGCGATGCGCGCGCGGTAGCCTCGCATCGACTGCAGGTCGCGGGCGAACTCGGCCGCCTCGGCGAGCGGGTCGAGGGTGGCGACCGAGATCGTCGTCGCGTCCAGGTCTCTGAACCTCGTGCCCGGCAGGATGCGGCCGCTGTCCAGGCACTCGTAGAAGAACGGCGTGCCCGGGATCGGGATCGGGATCGAGATGTAGGAGGGCAGCGGGATCTCGGGGCAGCCGACGATGAAGTCGAGCTCGGCCCGGATGTCGGCGATCGTCCGCGTCGCGAGGTCGACCATCATGCCGTAGAGGAAGGTGACGCCGGCCTCCAGGCACTCGCGGATGACCTCCACCTGCGGCCGCACCGCGTTCTGGTGCTTGTTGTGGCGCGAGGTCCACGCGGTGTCGAAGGACTCGACCCCGGAGAACAGACCGGTGCAGCCGGCGTCGCGCACCAGCTCGAGGTTCTCGCGCTTGAGGAAGAAGTCGTTGGTGACCAGCGCCGTCCAGCCGCGGAAGAGCCCCGATTCGACGCCCTCGCGCATCACCGCGACCCGCTCCTTGAAGCTCTTCCTGTTGTTGCCGAAAAAATTGTTGTCGTTGATCCCGATGTAGGTCTTGCGCCCGACCGCCTGGAGTTGGCGCCGCAGCTCGTCAGCCGACACGGGAAGGTACGGGCGGCCCTCGCCGGTCAGGGTGCAGAAGGAGCAGCTGAAGTTGCAGTAGCGGCTCGACTCCACGTGCCCGACACGCCCGATGTAATGGGCGAGGTCGAAGCGCGGGTGGTGCTCTTCCGCCGCATACTGCGGGCCGAAGGCGTCCCGCACGACCTCGCCGAGCTCCTCCACGTCGCCGAGGCAGACGTAGTCCAGGAACGAGGCGCAGTACGACGGGAGCGCGCGCACCACGTGGCCCCCGCCCGCC
>DATIVB010000163.1:0-2079 GCA_035466375.1 Chondromyces sp. | reverse complement strand
CCAGATGAGCCGGGTTGCTGTTCTCTGCTCGGGTGGGGTCGACTCGTCGGTGGCGCTGATGCGGCTCGCCGCGGCGGGCGGGCACGAGCTGACCGCGGTCTACCTCAAGATCTGGCTCGAGGACGAGCTCGCGTTCCTCGGCCGGTGCCCGTGGGAGGAGGACCTCGAGCTGGTACGCCGGGTGTGCGAGATGGCCGCCGTCCCGCTCGAAGTGGTGCCTCTGCAGCGCGAGTACCTGGAGACTGTGGTTGCCTACGCCCTCGACGAGCTCCGGGCGGGCCACACCCCGAGCCCCGACGTGATGTGCAACCGGATGATCAAGTTCGGCGCCTTCGTCGAGCGCTCGGGCGACGCCTTCGACCTCGTCGCCTCGGGCCACCACGCCCGGGTCGACCACGGCGGCGGGCTGTCACGACTGCTGCGCGCGGCCGACCGCCGCAAGGACCAGACCTATTTCCTGTGCCAGCTCGAGCAGCGCCAGCTCGCACGCTGCCTGTTCCCGGTCGGCGACTCGACCAAGGACCAGGTGCGGGCCGAGGCGCGACGGCTCGAGCTCCCGAACGCGTCCCGGCCGGACAGCCAGGGCATCTGCTTTCTCGGCCGGGTCCCCTTCGATGACTTCGTGCGCCACCACCTCGGCGAGCGCCCTGGCGAGATCCGCGACGTCGACACCGGCGCGGTGCTCGGCGAGCACCGCGGCCTCTGGTTCTTCACCATCGGCCAGCGCCACGGCCTCGATCTCGCGGGCGGACCCTGGTACGTGGTCGGCAAGGACCGATCGACCGACGCCCTGCTCGTCGTCCACCGCGAGCGGCTCGAGCATCGCACCCGACGGGAGTTCCTCATCCCGCGCCCGCACTGGATCGCCGAGCCCCCGACCCGTGCCGACCTCGAGGTCAAGATCCGCCACGGCGAGCGCCTCGAGCCGTGCACCGTCAGCGAGGGCGCGCACGGATCGCTCGTCGTCACCCTCCGCGACGCGACCGACCCCGGCATCGCGCCGGGCCAGTTCGCAGCTTTCTACGACGGCGAGGAGTGCCTCGGGGGCGGCGTCATCGCCTGGCCAGGTCAATTCTGAGCTGTGAACTCCCGGTGTCCGCTCACCCCACATGGGGGAAAGTCCCCGGGGGTTCACACCTCAGAATTGAAATTGAAACCTTTCCGCAATTGATTCGTAGAATCAATTGCAGCGCAACCTCCTTGTCGGCGGCCCCGGACCCCCCACGGGGCCGTCGGCGTGTTTGCAACCCGCCCGCCCCCACAGTTGCACCGAACAGGCATCAAGGATCAACAGAAAGCCGCTCTCCACCCCGGATACCGAGTCTTGGCTGGTGGGGAGCTCGCAGCCACCCGGAAACACACGAGGTGGAGGCATCGGGTACGGCCCGCGCCCGGATTCAGGTGCAGTGGCAGCAGCAGATGGCGGTGGCAGGTGCCAGTGGCAGCTGCAGCGTCAGAGGGCAGCGACCGAGGCATTGGCAGCGATCGTGGCATTGGCAGCGATCGTGGCATTGGCAGTGACGGTGGCAGTGGCAGTGAGCCGCCGCTGCGACCGGGGCGTCAACCTCCGGGTCGGCCGATGTCAACACGGTGTCGCCCTGCGAGGTGTCAGCGCGAACCGTCACAACCACGAAGGCACCAAGACACCAAGAAAAACACCAAGGACTCTCTTCGTGTACATCTTGGTTCCTTGGTGTCTTGGTGGTTCAGACTCGGGCGGGTGGGCCTGGACCACCTGCAGGCTCTTCCATCCGCGATGACGCTGCGTGCTGTGGTCGGGAGCTGTCGCTGTCAACTGCCGCTGCCACAGTTCCCGGCCACTGCCGCTGCCACTGCCACTGTTCCGGCCGCTGTTGACCCCGTGGACCTGCACCGCCGCATGCTCAGCGGGTGGGCGGGCGGGAAATCCGAAATCCGAAATCCGAAATCCGAAATGGACGGGCGGGTGGTCTACTCTTCGACCTCGATCTCGAGGCGGTGGATCATCTCGTTCAAAGTGGTCGGGCTCAGCTTGAGCAGCTTCGCCGCCCGCCGTTGCACGCCGCCGGCCTGGCGCATGGCCTCGCGGATCAGCCGGGC
>DATIVB010000162.1:0-6455 GCA_035466375.1 Chondromyces sp. | reverse complement strand
CCGCCGGATTCTCGCCGTCGGCGTCAAGGAGCTCCTGCAGCTCAAGCGGGACTGGCGCACCGCGCTCGCGCTGCTCTGCTTGCCGGTCGTGCTGCTGATGATCTACGGCTATGCGCTGAGCTTCGACGTTCAGGACATCCGCCTCGCCGTGGTCGACCGGTCGCACAGCCGGGCCTCGAGGGACCTCGTCGACGCATTTCTCGCCAGCCGGTACTTCGTCCCGGTCGCGGCCCTCGACGACGTCCGCGCCGTCGATGCGCTGATCGATCGCGGGACGGCCCAGGCAGCGCTGGTGATCCCGGAGGACTTCGCCGCCGACCTGGCCGCCCGCCGCCCGGGCAGCATGCAGTTCGTGCTCGACGGCTCGGACGCCCAGACCGCGAGCACGATCCTCGGCTACGCGCGGCAGATCGTCGCGGCAGAGGGCCCGCCGCTCGCGGGCCTCGAGATCGAGCCGGCGGTCGCCGCCCGTCCCCTGATCTGGTACAACCCGGACCTCGAGTCCTCGATCTTCCTGGTGCCCGGGCTGCTCGCCTTCATTCTGATGGTGACGTCGGTGATCGCCACCGCGCTCGCCGTGGTACGGGAGAAGGAGCGCGGCACCATGGAGTCCCTGCGCGCGACGCCGCTGGTCGCGATCGAGCTCCTGATCGGCAAGACCCTGCCCTACCTGCTGGTGGCCGGGGTCGCGGCCGCAGCATCGCTGGCCATGGCCTGGGGCCTCTTCGGCGTGCCGGTACGGGGCTCGATCGGGTGGCTTGCCGTGGTGACCGTCCTCTTCCTGGCGGGCGGCCTCGGCTGGGGCGTCTTCATCTCGACCCTGGCCGACACCCAGCAGGTGGCGTTCCAGCTCGGGCTGCTGTCCTCAATGCTGCCGACCCTCCTCCTGTCGGGCTTCATCTTCCCGATCTCGTCCATGCCGACCGGCCTCCAGGTGCTGTCGCACATCGTGCCGGCGCGCTACTTCATCGCCGCCCTGCGCGAGATCCTGCTCAAGGGCGTGGGACCGGAGGTGTGGCTGAACGACGCGCTCGCGCTGGTGGTCTATGGTGTGCTCGTGCTCGCGCTGGCCACGGCGAGGACGGTGCGGAGCCTGTGATGGGGCGGACGCGCACGACCTTCGAGGCAGGATCGCGCACCCTGATCAACCTCCTGGTCAAGGAGCTCCTGCAGCTCGCGCGGGACCCGAAGATCCTGCCGATCCTGTTCGTCGCGCCGATCGTCCAGCTCGTCATCCTCGGCTACGCCGCCACCACCGACGTGCGGCGGGTCGAGCTTGCGGTCTGCGACCTCGACCGCAGCACCCAAAGCCGCGAGCTCGTCGACGCCTTTACCTCGTCGACCTACTTCCGCCTGGTGGTCACGGTGGACGATCAGCGCGCGCTCGACCGGTGGCTCGACAGCAGCCGCGCCCGCATCGCGCTCACCGTGCCCGCGGGCTTCGCGGCCGATCGCGCCGCCGCCCGGAGCGCC
This sequence comes from Chondromyces sp., assembly GCA_035466375.1. Lineage (GTDB taxonomy): Bacteria > Acidobacteriota > Thermoanaerobaculia > Thermoanaerobaculales > Sulfomarinibacteraceae > Sulfomarinibacter. The sequence goes on along the minus strand of DATIVB010000162.1, from coordinate 4,982 downwards.
GCCGTGCAGCTCGTTGTCGACGGCTCGGACTCCATGGTCGGCACCGCCGGCCTGGCCTACGCGCAGGGGGTGCTGCGCGAGGCCGGCGCCGATGGGCGCTCCGAGCCGGTCGGCCTGCTCCCCAGGGTGCTCTACAACCCGGACCTCCTGAGCCGCTACTTCATGGTGCCCGGCGTGCTGGCGATGATCCTGATGATCATGACCATGATGCTGACGGCGATGGCGCTGGTGCGCGAGCACGAGGTCGGCACCATGGAGCAGCTGCTGGTGACGCCGCTCGCCCCCGGCGCCATCATCGCCGGCAAGCTGGTGCCGTTCGCCCTGGTGGGAGCCGTCGAGATCCTGACCGCACTGCCGATCGTGCTCTACTGGTTCGACGTGCCGCTCAGGGGGTCCTTCGCCGTCCTCGCCCTGCTCACCCTGCCCTTCATGCTCTGCACCCTCGGCCTCGGGCTGCTGGTGTCGACCGCCGCCCGCACCCAGCAGCAGGCGATGATGATCTCGACCTTCGTCTTCATGCTGCCGCAGATCTACCTCTCGGGCTTCATCTTCCCGATCCAGAACATGCCCCTGGTTTTCCAGTGGGTCACCTACGCCATCCCCCTGCGCTACTACGTGACCGTGCTGCGCGGCGTCTTCCTCAAGGGGGTCGGCCTCGAGGTGCTGTGGCCGCAGGGGCTCGCCATGCTGGCCATCGGCGCCGCGATCCTCACCCTCGCCCGCCTCAGGTTCCGGCAGCGGCTGGTCTGACGACGGTCTCGAAACGGGACCAATTCGGAGGCCGGTGGGCGCACAATGGCGACGATGCCGTGGTGGTAGACTTTGAGCCACGCCGGCGGCGCGCGCGGAGCGCGTGCGGCCGGGCCGGGCGGGGCCCGTCCGGTACCCGATGGCGGGTGCCGGCGGCGGGCTGGGAAGGACTGAAGGCATGGCAGTCGTGATGATTGACGCCGGCCTCTTCTGCCGGGGCCGAGAGGTCGCTGACGGGGCGCGGGATCGCATCGGCGCGGCGGAGCTTCTCGACGCCGACCTCTTCGCAGCGGCCGCCGGAAGTTCCGGCATCGCGGCGGAGCGCTTCGAGCGGCTGGTCTACGGCCCCCGCTCGCTGCTCGACAACCTGCGCCGCGACCAACCCCGCCTGGTCGCCCACCTCAGGCAGGCGGTGGCGGCGGCCATCGGCCGCGAACCTGCTGTCTATCGGGGCGGGCTCGGGCACCTGGTGCCGCCCTCGCTGACCCACGTGCTCAAGGTCTGCCTCGGCGGTACTCTTGAGTACCGGACCGAGCAGGGCGTGGCCGAGGGGCTTTCGAACCGGGAGGCGCAGCGCCGGATCGCCAAGGCCGACGAGCTGCGCGCCGAGTGGATCGGGGCGCTGCACGACAGCGGCCCCTGGGACAAGGCGCTCTACGACATCTTCCTCGCCATGCAGGACACCTCGGTCGAGGACGCCGTGGAGACCATCTCGAGCCACGCGCAGCAACCGGCGGTGTCGGTCACGGCATCGGTGGAGCAGGCGATCGCCGATTTCCGGACCGCCGCGGCGGTCGGAGTGGCCCTGGCGGAGGACGGCCACGACGCGGACGTCGTCTGCCGCGACGGCTCGGTCACCATCCTCATCAAGGAGCACACCATGTTTCTCGAGCGCCACCAGCGCGAGCTCGAGGACATCGCGCGCTCGGTCGACGGCGTGCGGCAGGCGGCTGCGCGGCCCGGCCCGCGCTACCGCGAGGCCAACATCTCCTTCGACATGGACCTGCGGGTTCCGTCGAAGGTCCTGCTGGTCGATGACGAGCAGGAGTTCGTGCACGCCCTCTCGGAGCGGCTGCAGACGCGGCGCATGCAGCCCGCCATCGCCTACGACGGCGAGCAGGCGCTGGCCATGATCGCCGACGACGAGCCGGAGGTCATGGTCCTCGACCTCAAGATGCCCGGCATCGACGGCATGGAGGTGCTGCGGCGGGTCAAACGGACCAACCCGGGCACCGAGGTCATCATCCTCACCGGACACGGCTCCGACCGCGAGGAGGTCCTGGCCGCCGAGCTCGGGGCTTTCGCCTACCTGCGCAAGCCGGTGGACATCGAGGTCCTCACCGAGACCATGAAGGCGGCCTATCAGAGGGTCGAAGAGGCGCGCCGCGAGCGGGCCGACGACTGAGGGCGGCCGGTGATGTCACCTTCCCGCGGCCTGCTGCCCGAGATCACCGTGCCGGCCCCGGTCGAGGGTGGCGCCAAGGTCCCGGAGCGGGCCTACCGGACCCTGCGCCGGACGGTGGTCCTGGCGACGGCAACCGTCGCGCTGGTGCCGCTGTTCATCACCACGATCATGAACTACGTGCAGTACCGCGAGGCGCTGCAGGCCGAGGCGGTCCAGCCGATGGCGCGGCTGACCCTCAACACCAAGCGCTCCCTCGAGCTCTTCCTCTCCGAGCGGCGGTCGGTCCTGACCTTCCTCGTCCACGAGCGGTCGTTTGCCGACCTCTGCGACGAGCAGGCGCTGACGCGCATGATCTCCAACCTCAACCGCTCCCTCGAGGTCGGCGCCTTCGTCGATCTCGGGGTGATCGACGACGCCGGCAACCAGCCCTGCTACTCGGGGCCCTACGAGCTCGCGGGCCGGAACTACCTCGACCAGGACTGGTTTCACGAGGTCGCCCGGCTCGGCGCCTACACCAGCGACGTCTTCCTCGGCTTCCGCAACTCGCCGCACTTCGCCATCGCCACCAAGCACGACCGCGACGACGGCGGTTTCTACATCCTGCGCGCGACCATCGACGCGGACATGCTGAGCGAGCAGATCCTCACCGCCGGTCTCAACCCCAACGACGACGTCTTCCTCATCAGCCGCGACGGCGTGCTGCAGTCCCCCTCGCGCCGCTACGGCGACATCCTGCAGCCCTTTCCGATGCCGGTGCCCCACTACTCGCCGAGCGTCGAGGACGTCGAGATCGTGGACTCCCACGGCGAGAGGGTCTTCATGTCCTCCGCCTACATCGAGAACTCGCCCTTCATCCTGATTCACGTCAAGCCGGCCAGGGAGGCGATGGGGCGCTGGTTCTCGCTGCGCAGCGAGCTGGTCGGCTTCCTGGTCGTCAGCACCGCCCTCATCATCGGGGTGATCCTGTGGGGCTCGGGGCAGCTGATCCGGCGCATGCGCGAGGCCGACGAGCGGCGGGCGGCCCTCTACCACCACATGGAGTACAGCAACAAGCTGGCCTCGATCGGAAGGCTGGCCGCGGGCGTTGCCCACGAGATCAACAACCCGCTCGCGATCATCAACGAGAAGGCCGGCCTGGTTCTCGACCTGGTCGCGGTGGGCCCCGACTCCGAGCAACAGCAGCGGCTGGTGGCGGCGGTCGACTCGATCCTGCGCTCGGTGGGGCGCTGCAAGAAGGTCACCCACCGCCTGCTCGGCTTCGCCCGCCACATGGAAGTGCACAACGAGCCCATCGATCTCGAGAACCTGCTCAAGGAGGTCCTCGGCTTCCTCGAGAAGGAGGCCGAGTACCGCAACCTGGTCGTCGGCTTCCAGGTCGAGGAGGACCTGCCGATGGTCAACAGCGACCGCGGCCAGCTGCAGCAGGTCTTCCTCAACATCCTCAACAACGCCTTCGCGGCGGTCTCCGAGGGTGGCGAGATCCGCATCGAGATCGCCCGCGAGGGCGCCGACCGGGTCGCGGTCACCGTCGCCGACAACGGCGTCGGCATCCCGCAGGAGCACCTGGAGCGGATCTTCGAGCCCTTCTTCACCACCAAGCAGGGTTCCGGAACCGGGCTCGGGCTGTCGATCACCTACGGTATCGTCAAGAAGCTCGACGGCGAGATCCGGGTCGACAGCTCGGCCGGTGAGGGGACCCGCTTCACCGTCAGCCTGCCGGTGTCGCAGAAAGGCTGAGGCGCATGGACCACCTGAGCGTGCTGTTCGTCGACGACGAGGAGGAGCTGGTGTCGGCGGTCGTCGAGCGCCTCGAGCTGCGCGGCGTCGACGCGGTCGGCGTCACCTCGGGCGACGAGGCCCTCCATCGTCTTCGTGAAAGGCCCTTCGACGTCGTCGTGATCGATGTCAGAATGCCCGGGATCGGAGGGCTGGAGGTGCTGCGCACCATCAACCGCCGCCATCCCGGGGTCAAGGTGATTCTCATGACCGGCCACGGCTCCGCCGAGGACAGCGAGGTCGGCCGCCGCCTGGGGGCGGTGGCCTACCTGCAGAAGCCGGTCGACCTCGAGGACCTGCTGGCGACGATCGAGCAGACGGAGGGCGCCCACAGCCCGGAGAAACCCGATGAGCGATGAGCCCCGGCGGTCACTGCAGCGGGAGGGCGTGCGCTTCTTCGGCACCGTCGGAGCGGGCCTGTCGCACGAGCTGAGCAATGTGCTCAACATCATCAACGAGCTTTCGGGCCTGCAGCAGGACATCGTCGCGGCGGCAGGCGACGGCGGCTCCGCCGGCCTCGCGCGGGTGGCCGATCTCGCGGCGCGGGTGAAGTCGCAGGCGATCCGCGGCGAGGAGATCAACCGCAGCCTGCACCGCCTGTCCCACACCGTCGACGACCCCGACGTCAGCTTCGACCTCGGTGACGCGCTCGCCCTCTTCGAGTCGCTCGCGGCGCGGGCGGCGCGGCTCGCGGAGGTCGAGCTCGAGGTGCGAGCGCCCGAGAGCCCGCTGGCCCATCGGGGCGACCCGTTCGCCCTGCTGATGGTGCTCCACGCCTGCCTGCGGGCGGCCCTGGCGGCGGCCGCTTCCGGGCGCCGGATCGAGGTCTGGGCCGAGGGCGGTGGCGACGCGGCGCGCGTGATCGTGAGCAGCGCCGACCCGGTGCCCGGGCTCGAGAGCGATGCGTCGGTCGCCGCGGCCCTCGAGCTCGGCGGTGCGGTCCTGGGAGCGCTGCCGAGGCTCGAGCCGGGGGCGGGCGCGGGGCACCGCATCGTGCTCGAGCTCGCGGACGGGTCCGCGAGGGACGGCGTCGGGTCGGACGACGGCGCGG
>DATIVB010000161.1:0-2076 GCA_035466375.1 Chondromyces sp. | reverse complement strand
GCAGCGGCGGTGGCCGCGGGGAGGACAGGATGGTCAACGGCGAGCAGGCTCCGGTCAAGCAGGGTCTCCCGGTCTGGGCATGGGTCGGCATCGGCTGCGGGGCCCTTCTGATTCTCGTTCTGGTGGTCGTCATGGTGGGCGGCTTCTTCGTGGCGCGCAAGGTCAAGGATGTGGCCGGCGACTTCGAGAAGGACCCGGCGATGGCGACCGCGCGCATGATCGTCAAGCTCAACCCCGAGCTCGAGGAGGTCGGGGTCGATGCCGAGGCCGGCACGATCACCGTCCGCAACACCTCCACCGGCGAGGTGGTCACGGTCAACTTCGACGAGCTCGAGCAGGGCAAGATCAGCTTCAAGAGCGGCGAGCGCGAGATCAAGGTCGACGCCTCAGGGGTGGGAGAGAGCGGCACCGTCAAGGTGACCGACGACGAGGGCGGGGTGATCTTCTCGGCCGGCGAGGTCTCGGCCTCCGACCTTCCGTCCTGGGTCCCCATCTACCCCGGCACCGAGCCCGCGAGCCGGCACTCGATGAAGACCGAGACCACGGTCTCCGGCGGCTTCGAGCTCGAAACGACGGACCCGGTCGATCAGGTGCTCGAGCACTACCGGTCGGCGCTCGCCGCCGAGGGCTACGAGCTCAACGTCAACACCTACACCCAGGACGACACCCGGGGCGGGATGGTCAACGGCACCCGTGAAACCGATCAGCGCAACGTCGTGGTCATCGTCAACGCCGACGCCGGCGGCCCGACCAAGATCGTGGTGACCTACAACCAGGGGTCGTGAGGAAGGGTGAAGGGGTGAAGGGGTGAAGGGTGAAGGGTGAAGGGTAAAGGGGTGAAGAGTTAAGGCCTGAACCTAAACTCTTAACCTCCTGACCTCTTGACCTCTTAACCTCTTAACCTCCTGACCCTTAACCTCCTAACCCTTAACCTCTTCGTGCGCCGCCACCTGCGCCTCGATGCTCGCTGCGAGCTCCGCAAACGCTCGGCCGGCCGGCGAGTCGGGGCGCTCGAGCACCACCGGGCGGCCGCTGTCGCCGCCGCTGACGATGGCGGGGTCGAGGGGCACCGAGCCGAGCAGAGGCACCCCGAGCTCGTCGGCGGTGCGGCGGCCGCCGCCGGCACCGAAGATGGGCTCGAGGTGGCCGCATTCCGGGCACTGGTAGCCGGCCATGTTCTCGACGATGCCGAGCACGGGCACCCCGAGCTTGCGGAACATGTGCAGGCTCTTGCGGGCGTCGATCAGGGCCACGTCCTGCGGGGTCGTGACGATCACCGCCCCCGCCATGGGCACGTTCTGGCACAGGGTGAGGGCGACGTCGCCGGTGCCCGGCGGCAGGTCGACGACCAGGTAGTCGAGCTCGCCCCAGTTGACGTCGCCGACGAACTGCTCGAGGGCCTTCTGCAGCATGGGGCCGCGCCAGATCACCGGCTGGTCGGGGTCGACGAGGAAGCCGAAGGACATCACCTTGACGCCGCCGGGCGCATCGACCGGCTGGATGCGGCCGTCTTCGTCGCCGGTGGGGTCGTCGGTGGTGCCCATCATCATCTGCTGCGAAGGGCCGTAGATGTCACCGTCGAGCAGGCCGGCGCGCCGGCCCGCCGCGGCGAGCGCCAGGGCGAGGTTGGCCGACACCGTCGACTTGCCGACCCCACCCTTGCCCGAGGCGACGGCGACGACGTGGCGCACGCCGGGGATCTTGTCCGCCCAGCTCGGCGGCGGCTCGGGGGCCGGCCGCCGCGAGTCCATGGTGGCGAGCAGCGGGTGGACCTTGACCTCGACGGTCTCGGCGCCCTCGAGCCCGGCGAGCGCGGCCTCGACGGCCTGCCGGACCTCGGTGGCGACCGACGGCTGCGGCGCGTTCACCGCCAGCACGACCTTCACCGCGCCGCCCTCGACCTCGATGCCGCGCACCGCACCGGCCTCGACCAGGCTGTGCGGCGCGCCGGGGGCCTGGATCTCGTGCAGCTTCTCGAGCACCGTCTGCTGGGTGAGCGCCATTCGGATCCTCCTTCAACGCCGCCTCGCGACGGCGACCAACGAGTGTAACCGAATCTTTTTCTCCCGGAATCCG
>DATIVB010000160.1:0-5498 GCA_035466375.1 Chondromyces sp. | reverse complement strand
GAGATCTTCGAGGATCTCTGCCGACGGTCGGGGGCGACCGCCAAGCTCGCCGCCGACGCCCAACACGCGGCGGTCGCCGTCGAGCACGGCTGCACGCTGATCACAACCGACTCCGACTTCGACCGGTTTCCGGGGCTGCGGTGGCGACACCCGCTGCGTAAGCATTAGACAGCAGGTATGCCCCTGCTATCCTTGGCTCATGGATTCGAAAAACGAACCCCTTCCGGTAGAGCGCACCGAGGATGGTTACCTGATCGAGATCTACACCGACGAGCGGATCGCGGAGTTCCTTGCCGAGGGCAAACTGACGGCTGCGGAGAAGAAGAGGGTGGAAGAGAAGCTCAAGCAGCCGAAGCAAAGAGACTCCTGAGCGAATCCGGGCACAGAAACCAAAGGTGAACGCTCGATCCGCCGACGTGGTGATCTGCGGCGCCGGCATCGCCGGGATCTCTCTCGCCCACCGCCTGGCAGTGAAGCACGGCATGAAGAACGTCGTGCTGGTGGACGAACGGCCGCCCATGAGCCTGACCTCGGACAAGTCCACCGAGGCCTACCGGAACTGGTGGCCCGGGCCCGACGACGCCATGGTTCGGCTGATGAACCGCTCGATCGACCTTCTCGAGGAGATGGCGGAAACGAGCGGCAACCGCTTCCTGATGAACCGCCGGGGCTACCTCTACGCGACGGCTGAGGAAGCGGGCGTGGAGAGAATGCGGGCTGCGGCCGAGCTGGCCTCGAGCTACGGGGCCGGACCGCTGCGCGTGCACGCCGGGGGCGCCGCTGATCCCGGGTACCGGCCGTCCCCCGCCACCGGGTGGCACGGCCAGCCGTCCGGCGCCGACCTGATCACCGATCCCGAGCTCATCCGCCGCGAGCTTCCCTACCTCTCCCCCGCCACGTGCGCCGTCCTCCACGCGCGACGGTGCGGGTGGTTCTCGGGTCAGCAGCTGGGGATGCTGCAGCTCGAAGCGGCGCGCGCGGCCGGGGTCGAGGTGGTGGCGGGGCGGGTGGAGCGGGTCGATACCGCGGGCGGCAGGGTGTCGTCGGTGCAGGTCGCGGCCCGAGGCGAAAAGCGGACTGTTTCCACGCCGTGCTTCGTCAACGCGGCCGGGCCGATGCTGGCCGCGGTCGGCTCTCTGCTGGGCATCACGCTACCGGTCTTCTCCGAGCTTCACCTCAAGGTCTCCATCGAGGACCACATCGGCGTGGTGCCGCGCGATGCGCCGTTGCTGATCTGGGAGGACGCGCAGCGGATCGACTGGAGCGACGAGGAGCGCCGGCATCTCGAGGCCCTCGAGGACGGCGGGCTGCTGCTCGGCGAGATGCCGCCCGGGGTCCACATGCGCACCGAGGGCCCGGGTTCGAGCCGTCACATTCTCGTGCTCTGGCCCTACCACCTCGAACCGGTGGCCGAGGTCTTTCCGGTGCCCATCCCCGACCACTACGCCGAGATCTGCCTGCGCGGGATCTCCACCGTGATCCCCGGCCTCGCCACCTACACCGAGCGCATGCCGAGGCCGTTCGTCGACGGCGGCTACTACACCAAAGCCCGCGACAACCGGCCCTTGGCGGGACCGCTTCCGATCGAGGGGGCGTTCGTCCACGGCGCGCTGTCGGGCTACGGGCTGATGGCCTCGGCCGCGACCTCGGAGCTGGTCACCGCCCACATCACGGGTGGGGCACTGCCGGACCACGCGCCCGCATTTCACCCCGGCCGGTTCGAGGACCCGGCATACCTCGCCGTCATCGAGAACTGGGAGGACTCGACGCAGCTATGATCCGACGCGCGCGTCAGTCGTTCGAACGTTTGAACGTTGAACGTTGGAACGTTTCGCCCACCCGCCCGGCAGGCGGGACGCCTGCCGCCACAATCCCGGAGCGCCTGCCGATAGTGAGGCCTGCTGCTGCGCGGCGGGGCCATCTCGGCCGCAGGACAGGTGGAAGGAGAATTCACGAGCACTGAGCGCCAAAAAGAGAACCGCCCTCCGTGTAACGGGAGGGCGGGCGGGCTTTGAAATCTGCAACCTGCGCCCTGGATCCGGCCGGGGGGAACGTTCTAACGTTCTAACTTTCTAACGTGCCAACGTTCAAACGATGGCTTCTAGTCCTCGTCCTCTTCGTCGCCCTTCGCCGCCGCCGCGATGATCTTGTCCTGCTGCTGCTTCGGCACCTCTTCGTACGAGGAGAACTCCATGTGGAAGTCGCCGCGGCCGGCGGTTATGGAACGCAGGGTCGGTGCGTAGGTGAGCATCTCGGCCAGCGGCACCAGCGCCTTGACGGTGGTTGTGCCGTCCTCCGAGTCCATGCCCTGGACGCGGCCGCGGCGCGAGTTGAGGTCGCCCATGACGTCGCCCATGTTCTCCTCGGGGATGTAGACCTGGACCTGCATGATCGGCTCGAGCAGGGTCGCCTTGCACTTCGCGGCGCACTCGCGGAAGGCCTTGCGGCCGGCGACCTTGAAGGCCATTTCCGAGGAGTCGACGGAGTGCTCCTTGCCGTCGAGCAGGATGACCTTGAAGTCGACCATGGGGTAACCGGCCAGCACGCCGCGCTCGGCGGCCTCCTGGACGCCCTTGTCGACCGCCGGGCGGTAGCCCTGCGAGATCGAGCCGCCGAAGATCTTGTCCACGAACTCGTAGCCCTGGCCCTTGTTGGGCTCCATGGCGATCTTGCACTCGGCGAACTGGCCCGAGCCGCCGGTCTGCTTCTTGTGGCGCGTGGTGACCTCGGCCGAGGTGGTGATGGTCTCGCGGTAGGGCACCTTCGGCGGGTGCAGCATGACGTCGACGTTGTAGCGCTTCTTGAGCCGCCCCACGACCACCTCGATGTGCAACTGGCCGGCGCCCGAGATCAGCATCTCCTTGGTCTGTGGGTCGCGGCCGACGGAGATCGTCGGGTCCTCGTCGCGGATCTTGGCCAGGCCCGCGGCGAGCTTGTCCTCGTCGCCCTTGGACTTGGGCTCGAGGGCGAAGCTGATGGCCGGCTCCGGGATCGGCACCGCCTCGATTCGCAGGTCCTTCTTGGCCTCGCACAACGAGTCGCCGGTGTGGGTCTCCTTGAGCTTGGGCACCGCACCGATGTCGCCCGGGGCGAGCTCGGCGACGTGCAGCAACTCCTTGCCCTGGGGCGCCGACAGCGCGCCGAGGCGCTCGGGCGAATCACGGACGGGATTGTTGACGTGCGCGTCCGAGGCGATGCCGCCGGTGAAGACGCGTATCAGGCTGATGCGGCCGGTGTAGGGGTCGGAGATGGTCTTGAAGACGTAGGCCGCAAAGGGCGAGTCCGGCGACACCGCGAGCTCCTGCTCGGCGCCGTTCACCTGCACTTTCGCCGGCCGCCAGTCCGGCGCCGGCACGAGGTCGACCAGCACATCCATGAGCGGCTGCACGCCGATGTTCTTGCCGCCGGCGAGCGCGAGGACCGGGAACAGGGACCGCTCGCTGACCGCCTTCTTGAGGCCGGCGATGAAGGTCTCGGCGTCGAGCTCTCCAGCCTCGAGGTAGCGCTCCATGAGGGTCTCGTCCTGCTCGGCCACCATCTCCATCAGCGCCTCGCGCGCCGCCGCCACCTCGGCCGCCATGTCGGCCGGGACGTCGCCTTCGGCCGCCTTGCCGCTCTCGTCGGGCTCCCATGTGAAGGCCTTGCCGCTGACCAGGTCGACCACGCCCTTGAAGCTCGACTCCTCGCCGATCGGAAGCTGCAGCGGCGTGACCTCGCGGCCGAACTTCTTCTGCAGCGCGTCGAGGGCGCGCGAAAAGGAGGCGCGGTCGCGGTCCATGAGGTTGATGGCAAAGAGGACCGGCAGCTCGAACGAGGCTGCGGTCTTCCACAGCTTCTCGGTCTGGACCTCAACGCCGGCGACCGCTGAAATCATCATCAGAGTGGCGTCGGCCACCCGCAGCCCCTGCACGGCGTCGGTTGTGAAGATCCCGTAGCCCGGCGTGTCGATCAGGTTCACCTTGATGCCGCGGTGATCGTAGTGAGCGACCGCGGTGTTGATGGTGATCTTGCGCTCATGCTCGTCGTCGTCGAAATCGGTGGTCGTGTTGCCGTCGTCCACCTTGCACAGACGATTGACGACGCCGCTGTCGAAGAGCAGCGCGGACACCAATGAGGTCTTTCCCGTGTGGGAGTGTCCGGCCACCGCCACGTTGCGGATGTTCTCGGTTGCATAGACGGTCATGGAAGGTCCTCCGCTGGTCGGGAATTCGGGATGCGTCAGTCGCTCGGGGCCGCCAGGTCCAGCTCTTCTCCGGTCAGCAGGCGGTAGGCCTCGAGGTAGCGCGCCAGGGTGCCCTCGACCACTTCGGGCGGCAGGGTCGGCGCCGGCGGCTCCTTGTCCCAGCCGATGGACACCAACCAATCGCGCACGAACTGCTTGTCGAAGGAGGCCTGCGACTGCCCCGGCCGGTAGCCGTCCGCGGGCCAGAAGCGCGAGGAGTCGGGCGTCAGGGCCTCGTCCATCCACACGATGCGGCCGTCGCCGTCGAAGCCGAACTCGAACTTGGTGTCGGCGATGATGATGCCGCGCTCACGCGCGTAGGCGGCCGCGGCGCCGTACAGCTCCAGGGTCAGGTCGCGGAGCCGGTGGGCCGTCTCCTCGCCGATGATCTCGACGGTGCGCTCGAAGCTGATGTTCTCGTCGTGGCCGTCGGTCGCCTTGGTGGCCGGAGTGAAGATCGGCTCCGGCAGCTCGGCCGACTCGGTCAGCCCCGGTGGCAGCGAGATACCGCAGACGGTGCCGGCCTCCCGGTACTCTTTCCAGCCGGAGCCGGCGAGGTAGCCGCGGGCCACGCACTCCACCGGGATCGCCTGCAGACGGCGCGCCAGCACGCTGCGACCGGCCAGCTCGGGATGATCGCGGTAGGGGGCAGGGAAGTCCGCCAGATCGGTGGCCAGGAGGTGGTTGGGGACGCGGTCCGCGAAGCGGCGGAACCAAAAAGTCGAGAGCCGGGTGAGGATCACGCCGCGTCCCGGGATGCCGGGTGAGAGCACACTGTCGAAGGCGCTGATGCGATCGGTGGCGACCAGCACCAGGGCATCGTCGGTGGCGTAGATATCGCGGACCTTGCCGCGGTTCACCAGGTTCCCGGTCGGAATCGAGGTGACGAGCACGGCCCCGGCCATGGCCTCAGGCTTCCTTGCCGGAGATCACCGCCTCTGCCTGCCGCGCCATCCGGGATTTGTAGCGCGCTGCCGTATTGCGGTGGATCACACCCTTGCGCCACCCCACGTCGATCACCGACATGGTCGAGGGCAGGAGGTCCTTCACCTTGTCCGCGTCGCCCTCGGCCAGCGCCGCGCGCATGATACGCATCTGACGGCGCACCCGGGTGCGCACGGCGCGGTTGCGCATCCGGCGCTCGAGAGACTGGCGGTGCCGCTTGCGGGCCTGCTTCTTGGTTCCCTTGATCGTAGCCATCGCTTCGCTTCTCCTTCAGTCGGATGCCGCCGATTCAGCCGCATCGGGTCGCACATCATAGCGGAAACCGGGAGAT
>DATIVB010000159.1:0-6290 GCA_035466375.1 Chondromyces sp. | reverse complement strand
GTGTACGGCGTCACCGCTCCGTCCGAGAAGCTGCCCGAGTACCAGAAGTTGGTGACGGCCTGGGCCCCGGCGTCGAGCAGCGACTGGTCGATGGAGCCGTCGAGCAGGTCGGCCCAGTCGTCGGCGATCACGTTCCAGTTGTGCCCACCGGGCGGTCGGTGGGCACACCGTACAGCGCCGGGAAATCGCGGATCTCGTCGCCGGCCGAGGCGGACGACCTGCGGGCCATCATCGCCTCACCGTGAAGCGGACCTTCATACGCCCGATCACGCCGCCTTCACGCGGCGGATCTCGGCCTTGAGCATGCCGGAGCCCGGGTAGTACGTGTACGTCTTGTAGCTGAGCAGGTCCGCGGTGTGGGGGACGGTGGAGGCGCAGGTGCCGATGATCCGGACCCCGCCGACGCGGCGGTCGAGGTTGTCGTGGGTGTGGCCGTGGAGGATCGCCTTGACGTCGAAGGTGCGGGCGAGGAGGCGCAGGGCGACCCGGTCGACGCGCTCGAGCTGCAGGGCCTGCCGCTGCCAGAACGGCGTCGGCTTCTCGCCGCGGCGCCGCGAGGTCGCGGACCCCGGGATGTTGGGGGAGTGGTGGAGGGCGATCAGCCGGCACGGGGACTCGGCGTGCTCTCGCAGCAGCCGGCCGAGGGCCACCAGCTGGTCGAAGCCGATCCGGCCGACCGCATTGTCCACGAGACTGAGGTTGCCGGCATTGACGCTGTCGACGGCGAAGACGGCGACGGCGCCGCCCGCGAAGTGCCGGACATAGGGAAAGATCCGCCGCTGCCGCCCCTTTTCGAGACCGGCGCGGACCACGGCCAGGTCCTCGGCGGCCGGTCGCGTCCGCCGCAGGCCGAGGCAGGCGGCGTCGTGGTTGCCGGGGATGACCAGCACCTTGCGCAGATCGAGGGACGCCTCGCGGATAGCGCCCCAGAGAACCTCCCACGCCGCCAGGTGGCCGCGGTCGCTGATGTCGCCCGTGATCAGGACGAGATCCGCCCGGCGGACCGGCTCCTGGTCGAGCAGCCGCGCGAGGTTGGCGTTCATATTACGCGCGCGGTCCTCCGTGCGCCGTCCGTCCGCAGTCGCCGTCAAATGGAGGTCGGAAAGGTGCGCGATGGTGTGGACGTCTGACACTCTCACCTCGCCGGAGATGTGGTTTCCGCGCTCTCTTCCAGCGTACCGCAGTCGGCCGGCGGAAAAGGTCGGGCGGCCTGCGCACCCGCGGCCGAGGGCGCCCGTCCGCCGTGGGACCGGTATCGGCTATTGACTGCGTCTCTTTCTCAAGTTAGGATGCCCGAAACAACTCGGAGTGACAGGAGAGAGCATCATGGCCGATCGAGTATCCGTGCCATCGAGAGCCGCCGCCCGGATCGTGACGGCGGCGCTGATAGGCGCCGTGATCATGTCTGCGGTGCCGGCGACCGCCCAGGAGGAGCCGGGCATCCGGCTCTTCGGCGAGGTGAACTTCAACTTCCGCAGCTCGGACTTCGTGGAGTTCCAGCTCAACGTGCCGTTCCCGCCGGAGTTCTGGGAGGAGGGAGACGAGGCGGTCTTCCTGCGCACCCCGGAGGCGGGCTCGCACTACGAGCTGTCGGACGTGGAGATCGGGTTGGACGCCGTCTTCTCCGAAAGGTGGAGCGGCCGCGTGCTGGTCCACGTCGAGGACCTCTACAACCGCAACCCGACCTCCATTGACGATCGGATCTTCGTGCGCGAGTACTGGCTGCGCTACGGCACCGTGGACCGCCGCTACAACCCGCTGGAGCCCTGGGCCGGTTATCTGCAGCTCGGCAAAGCGCCGCGCTTCGCGAAACAGACGGTGCGCCACCTCGAGAGCTACGGACTGTGGGGCACGGCGGTGAACCGATTCGAGATCCTACAGGCGCAGCTCGGTCTCAACCTCGGCGGCAGCTTCTACCTGCGCGGCCAGGTCGGCATCGGCGCGCCCCTCTTCATGCGCGACCCCAACGCCCTGGCGGGCGACAACGGGACCTTCGACCGCGTACCCGGCAACGTGAATCCGCAGTACAAATCGGGCTTCCCCATTCTCTACGACGCCCGCCCGAAGAACTTCTCCACCGACGGCGAGACCGAGGTGGGAGGAGGGCTCGGCTGGCGCTGGGCCGACGACTCCGGCTCGCGCTCGGTCGACGCGATGCTGTGGTACTTCACGCGCACTCTCGAGGACGCGCCCGAGATCGAAGGCACGTTCTACCAGGGAGACCTCGAGCTGTTGCGCGGCGCCGGATTCCCGCTTCCCTTCGAGGGCGACGAGAAGTGGGAGGCGGGGCTCAACCTCGACTGGCGGCTCGGCAACTGGGTGGGCTTCGCGCAGTTCGTGCAGCAGGACATCGCGGCCCTCGAGCGCCAGGGTCTGGAGATCGAGACGGCCTACAACATCCCGGTGCCGCCGCTGTTCGCGGCCTGGGACACCCCTGTCCTCAACTGGATCCGGCCGGCGGTGCGCTACTCGGTGATCGACAACGACTTCTCGGTCGAGGGCCCGTTTATCACGCCGTCCATGCTTTGGGACTGGACGAAGATCGACGTCGGCGTCCGGATCGGCATCGTGCGCAGCTCCGATCTCACGGTCGAGTACTCGTTCAACGACGCCGAGCTCGCCAACGGCTCGAGCCTCGAGCCCAACGAGTGGCTGGTCTCGTGGAGGATCTTCTGGTAGGGCGTAGCGTCGTTAAAACGTTGGAACGTTAAAACGTTAGAACGTCGGGTCCGCCAGGCGCGGAGTACACCGGTCCGCGCTCGAATGATAAACGTCGACTGGAAGTGCTCGCGTCGCAATCGGGAGCTCGCCCCGAGCCCGAACGTGGAACGTTCAAACGTTTGAACGTTCTAACGATGCGCTCTACCAATCGGTGACCAGGATCTCGCGCAGGGTCTGGTAGACCAGGTTTGCGGATGCCGGACGCATCAGCGGCTGCTTGGCGAGGCAGGACATGACGATCCGCTCGAGCTCGGGCGGCACGTCGGGGCGGACGCCGCGCAGCGGCGGCGGCGGAGCGGTGAGTTGCTGTTGGATCATGGAGGCGGCAGACGAGGCGCTGAACGGAATTCTGCCCGCGAACATCTCCCACAGCACGATGCCCAGGCTGTAGAGGTCGCTCGGCGCGTCCAGCTCGTCGCCTCGGCACTGCTCCGGGCTCATATAGGCGGGCGTCCCGACAACCACCCGCTCCTCGCCCTCGGAGCCGATCTGGCGCCCGCTCGAGACGCCGAAGTCCATCAACTTCACGACGCCGTTGGGCAGCACCATGATGTTTTGGGGCTTGACGTCGCGGTGCACGATGCCCTCGGCGTGGACCGCGGCGAGGCCGCGGCACAGCTGCTTGGCCACCTGCAGGCCGGGCGCGAGCCCGAGCCGGCCGTGCTGCTTGAGCACCTGGAGCAGTGTCATCCCCGGTACGTACTCCATGGACAGGCAGCGCAGGCCGTCCGCCTCGACCAGGTCGTGCACCCGGATCACGTTGGGGTGCGAGATGCGGCGCGCCAGACGAACCTCCTGCTTCAGCTTGGCAAGGCCCTCGGTGGCCTGGGAGAAGACACCGGGGCGCATCACCTTGAGGGCGACGTCCTCCTCGAGCTCGAGGTCCGACGCGCGGTACACCACTCCCATGCCGCCGCGTCCGAGCTCGGAGCGGATCTTGTACCGTTCCCCGAAGACGTCGCCCGCACCCGGCAGGACGTGCTCGCCGACGGCCGCGGGCGGAGCGCTCCGGACCTGGGTGGGCTCGTCGGCGGTCACCGCGGAGCGCGATCTGAGGTCCACCAGGAGCTTTTCCAGCGCCTGCTTCTCCCTGAGCTCGTCAACCATCGCCACGAAGGCGTTCGAAAGCACGCCGACCTCGCCGCCGCCGGACACCGGGAGCTCCACGTCGAGGCGCCCGTCGCGGATCGCCTCGGCGCCCGCCGCCAGCTGCCGCAACGGCCGGGCGATGCGCCGGCCGAGCGCGAACGACACCGGCAGCGACAGCGCGAGCATGACGGCGCCGGCGAGCACCATGCCGCGGCGGATTTCGAAGAACGACGCCATCTCCTCGTGCCGCGACCTGGCAACCAGCAGGGACGCCAGGACCTCTCCAGACGAGCTTTCGACCGGCACCGCGAGGACCTCGCGGGCCTCCTCGGAGAGGGAGACGGTGGTCGGGCCCCAGCTGCGGCGGTTTCCGAACAACTGCCCGGCGGCAGCGGGCTCTGCGAAGACGGCCGCTGCCAGTGCCGCGCCGTCGATCCCCGCCGTGGCGACGCCGAGCTCGGGCTGCAGCGGTTCGCCGCGGCGGGCCATGTCGACGACGACTGCGAGGTCGCCGCGGGTCAGTCCCTGCAGCTCGGCCAGGGCGCGCGCGCCGTAGGGAAAGCTGACCGCGAGGATCCCCTGCAGCTGGGCCCCGTCACCCTCACCCGAGATGACCGGCGCGGCGGCGATGAGGGCGAGCTGGTCACGCTCGCGGATGAAGGCCGTCGTGCCCTGCCAGCTGTCGAGCACCGACGCGACCCATCCGACGGCGGCGAAGGGCTGGCCGACACCGCTGCCGTCGGGGCGGTCAGAGCGGGCGAGGACCCTGCTGTAGCGGTCGAAGAGGAAGATGGTGCTCGCTTCCTGGAGCATCGCCGGGGCGTCCTCGACCGCGAAGCTGAGCCGCGTCGAGAGGTCCACCTCGTCGGCGAAGATGGCCTGGGTGCCGGGCTCGCGGGCCAACGATCGGACCTGTTCGAGGGCCGCGCTGGAGCGGGCGGAGGCGTAGCCGGCGAACACCTCGGGCACCCGGCCCAGGTCCTCGCGGATGGTGCGCTCGGCGACCTCCCCGGAGCGCCACGAGGCGATGAGGATGGTCAGCGTCAGCGTCACCGCCAGGAGAGCCGCAGCGAGCAGGAAGAACTGAACGGCGAGACCGGGTCCCGGCCGCCGCTTCCGGGACGAGACCCGTTTCGGCCGCACTTCGGAGATCGCGACCGTGTCGAGCCGGTCCTGGTCCATCCGTTGGGTATTGTCAGTATCGAAAGTCGTCGTCATCGGGTGGGGGGTACTCCTTCCCGTGCTTGTTGAGGTGCGGTTTCTCCCGCCAGTTCGAGATGTCGAGCTCGACCTCGAGCCGGGCCGTGCGGCCCGGTCGGACCTCGGCCTCGCGCGACCAGAGACCGGCGCGCGCGTTCCAGCCTTCCACCAGATGTCGCCCGGGCGACACGTCGTCGAGGACGATCTCGCCGCGCCCGTCCGCGGCCGCGGAGTGTCGCGAGTCGACGACCATCAGGTAGGCGGTCATGTGCGGATGGATGTTGCAGTAGACCTGCACCAGGCCGGCCTCGTCGAACCGCACCGCCTTGGACTTGCCGCTGCGATAGAGGCCGAGGTCGAAGGATTTCGGCTTCGAGAGGCTGAAGACATTGTGGAAGACACGGTCGTAGTTCGGGAACTCCACCGTGGATCCGACCGGAACGACCGCAATACGGGGCTCGAACTGCTTCCCGCGCTGGGCGATCCGGACGCCGCTCGCGGTCCGCCCGCCCGCCCGGAAGCCCGGCAGCCACGCGACCGAGTCGTCACCGGGCACACTTCCGGTGCCCCGAAGGAGCGAGACCGTGATGCGGACTGTCCCCGGAGGGACCGGCGTCGGCGTAGGTGTGGGGACGGCCGAGGTCCGCGTTGGAGCGGGGGAGACCGACTGGGCCTCCGCCCGTCCGGCATCTCCGGTTGCGACCAACGTCAGCCAGGCCGCCGCAGCCGCGGTCGCGAGGGTGGTGAGCGCCCGGCATGTTGTGAGCTCTCGTGTCATACATCGTTCCGTCGGTCCCCGGGGGACCCTGTCAGCTCGATATTTCGGAGACTGAGATTCGTTCCATATGGTAACTCAGATCGGGCGCAGTCCATTGCGCGGCACGGTTCGGATGTAGAATCCAAGAATGAACGAGCAGAAGATCAAGGGTTCGGTCCTGAAGTCCCGCCTGGCGTTCGTCAGCGAGCAGGGCGGCGAGGAGGCCCTCGCCAGGGTTCTGGCCAGCCTGCCGCCCGACGATCAGAAGGCCCTCAACAGCGTGATGCCGGTGGCGTGGCTCCCGTTCGAGATCGGCCGCCGCCTCGACGACGCGATCGTCCAGGTGCTCGGCGGCGGCAGCCTGTCCTACTTCGAGAGGCTTGGCGAGGCCTCGGCGGAGAAGAACCTCGGCACCGTGCACGCGGCGTTTCTCGCCCCCGGCGACCCGCACGCCTTTCTCGCCAAGGCGCCGCAGATCTACCGGATGTACTACCAGGTGGGCCGGCGCGAGTACGAGAAGGTC